>DASVQH010000058.1:0-5869 GCA_036389195.1 Solirubrobacteraceae bacterium | reverse complement strand
GGCGCCGCCCGCACGGCCACCGACCGCCCCAGCGGGGACGTCTCGCCGTTCACGTCGCGCGGCCCGGCCTTCGACGGCACCCCGAAGCCCGACCTCGCGGCCCCCGGGGCGGCGACCGCCGCCGGGCTCGATGACCGGCCGGTGATCGTGGGGGGGACCGCGGTGGCGGCGGCGCGGGTCGCCGCCGAGGCCGCCCGCCTCGCCGCGGCCGGCGCGCCGGGCGCCGCCGCCACCCCCGCGCAGCTGCGGGCCGCGCTGACCGCCGCGGCCGCCGCTGACCGCCCCGACGGCGCCCCGCTCGCGCCCGCCGCCGCCGGCGCGGGCGCGCTGCGCCGCCCGCCCGCCGGGACGCGCGCGCTGGCGACCGACCCGGAGTCGCTCCTCATCCGGCCGCAGCGGTTCGGCGGCTTCGGGCGGCCCTTTGTCGCCCGGACGACCCTGCGGCTGCGCGGCGCGCCCCGACGCGAGCTGCGCCGCCTGCGCTTCCGCAGCGTGGCCGCCGACGGTGCGGGCCCCGGCGGGCGCATCACCGTCTCCAAGCGGCTGCGCCTGACGATCCGGGGGCCGGCGCAGGCGCCCGGGAGCTTCTCCGGCGGACGCCTGGAGGCGCGCGACGCCGCGGACCGCCAGGTTCTCTCCGTGCTCTACACGGTCGTCCCCAAGGACGCGTTGGACGTCCCGGTGGGGCCGCTGGAGCTGACCCGCCGCGGCGGCGCGGTCTCCGGCGTCCGCTTCGCCCTCGGCGCGTTCGAGCGCGGCTCGCCGTTCGCCGCCGGCACGCGCCTGCGCCCCGCGGAGCGCCTGGAGCTCGAGCTGCTGCGCCCCGGCGGTGAGCTGGTGCGCCGCCTCACGCCGCCCGGCGGCGCCCGCGAGCTGCTGCCCGCGGAGTACGCCTACACCCTCGACCGCCGGACCCTGCGCGGCCTGCACCGCGGCAGCTACGTCTTCCGGGTCCGGGCGCGCGCCCCCCGCCAGGCGCGGCCGACCGTGCGGCGCTCCGAGGTGTTCCGCCGGTGAGCCGCCTGCCCACGGTCACGCTCTACGGCCGCCCGGGCTGCCACCTGTGCGACGACGCCCGCGCGGCGCTCGAGCGCGTCCGCGCCCGCGCGCCGTTCGTGCTCGACGAACGCGACATCTCGGCCGACGACGAGCTCCACAAGGCGTACCTGGTCCGGATCCCGGTGGTGTGCCTCGACGGCGAGGAGCTGTTCGAGTACTTCGTCGACGAGGCGGCCCTCGCCGACCGGGTGCACCGGGCGACGCTCTAGAGTGGCGGGAGTCATGAGCTACGGCGACGTCGCCACCCGGTCGGGCGAGGGCGAGGTGCCGGGCGACGGGTCCGAGGTGTTCGCCGACCGCCTCTCGCTCGGCGTCGCGGCCCGCCTCTCGCGCTACCTCCAGGTGCTCACGCAGGCCCGCAAGATGGGCAAGGAGACCATCTCCTCCCAGGAGCTGAGCGAGTACACGCACGTGAACTCCACGCAGATCAGGCGCGATCTCTCGGGCTTCGGCAAGTTCGGCAAGCGCGGGGTCGGCTACAACGTCGACTCGCTGGTCTCCCAGATCCGCAAGATCCTGCGCACGAGCGGCCAGCACAACATCGCGCTCTTCGGCGCCGGCCACCTCGGCCAGGCGATCGCCTCGTCGGACATCTTCGCCGACCACGGCTTCCGCGTCGTGGCGATCTTCGACACCGACCCCGGCAAGGTCGGCACGAAGGTCGGGGCGCAGACCGTGCGCCACAACGACGACCTGAAGGCCGTCGTCGAGGAGGAGGACATCGTCGTCGGCGTGCTGGCCGTCCCGACGCACGCCGCCCAGGCGCTCGCCGACACGCTGGTCGACGCCGGCGTGAAGATCATCTTCAACTACTCCGAGGCGCTGCTGCAGGTCCCGCCCGAGGTGACCGTCCACACCTCCAGCCCGGCGGTCGACCTCCTCTACGCGCTGTACTTCTACCTGACCTAGCCCGATGATCGACCTGGCCGCCGCCCGCGAGACGTTCGAGGGCTCCGACGACGGGACCGTCGGCATCGAGGAGGAGTTCGCGCTCCTCGATCCGGCGACGCTCGAGCTCGTGCCCGCGTTCGAGCGCCTGCGCGACGCCGCCGCCGACCACCCGGTCCTGGGCGCGGGCGCGATCGCCGGCGAGCTGATCTCGTCCGAGCTCGAGCTGGTCTCCGGCCGCGGCGACGACGTCGCCGACGCGCTGCGCCGCCAGCGCGTGCGCCGGCGCGCGCTGTTCGCCCACGCCGCCGGCCACGGGGTCGCCCTCGGGGCCACGGGCACCCACCCGCTGTCGGACTACCGCCGGCAGCACATCATCGAGACGGAGCACTACCGGCGCGTGGAGGCGGGGCTGCAGTACGTCGCCCGCCGCAACAACACGTTCTCCGTCCACGTCCACGTCGGCGTCCGCGGGCCCGACCGCGCGGTCCGGGTGTGCGACCGCCTGCGCCCCGTCCTGCCGCTCCTGCTCGCGGTCAGCGCCAACTCGCCCTACGTCGACGGGCGCGACTCGGGCCTGCACTCGGCGCGCACGCAGACCTTCACGAAGTCGTTCCCGCGCTGCGGCGTGCCCGACCCGTACGGCAGCTGGGCCGCCTGGGCGGACTACGTCGACCTGCTGGTCCGCACCAACTCGATCGTCGAGTTCACGCAGCTCTGGTGGTCCGTGCGCCCGCACCACGCGTTCGGCACCGTCGAGTTCCGCATCTGCGACGTCCAGACCACGGGCCGGGAGTCCGACGCGCTGACCGAGCTGATCGTGGCCTGCGTCCTGCAGGCCGCGCGCGAGGTGGACGCCGGGGAGGCGCCGCCCGACCTTCCCGGCCACCTGATCGAGGAGAACATGTGGCGGGCCATCCGCCACGGCCTCGACGGCCGGCTGCTGGACCTCGAGGCGCCGCGGATCGAGGAGTTCGACGCCGCCGAGACCGTCGAGCGCCTGTGCGCGTGGTCCGGCGCGTCGGTCGACCTGCCCGCGCTCAACGGCGCCCAGCGCCAGCGGCGGGCGATCGACGCCGGCGCCACGCCCGCCGAGGTGTACGCCACCTGCGTCGAGGAAACCCGAGCGACCTACGCCATGCCAGAGGAGGAGACCGTCGGATGAGCCAGGGCCCCGGGCAGCCGCCCGAGTACACCGAGGAGGAGCTGCGCGCGCTCGAGGCCGAGATGGAGCGGATCACGATCGACGACGTCCTGCTGCAGACGATCGTCTCGCTGATCAACCTCACCGCCCGCAAGGCCGGGCTCGCCCACGACCCGGATGACCCCAACGCGCCGCAGCCCGACTGGGCGCAGGTCCGTCAGGGCATCGACGCGGCCCGCGCGCTCCTGGCCATCGTCGAGCCGCGCCACGGCGCGCAGCTCGGCCCGATCCGCGACGGCCTGTCGCGGCTGCAGATGCACTACGTCCAGAACAGCGGCGCCGCCGGCGCCCCCGCCGATGACGCGCCCGCGCCGGCCGGTCAGCCCGCCCCCGCAGCGCCCCCGCAGGGCGGCGGGCAGCCCCAGCCGGGCGACGCGCAGCGCACCGGACGGCTCTGGATCCCGGGCCAGTAGCGCGGCCGAAAGGCGGTCCGTCGGGCGGCGGCGGTAAACTGCTCGCCGCTCAGGGGCTGTCGGCGGCTGCATGCCGCCGGAGCAGCACCTTCTCGTTCCGGGTCCGCACCAGTCGAGCGCGGGTCCAACCCAACTCTTGATCCTGGAGGATCCTTGTCCGATTTCCTGACCGACCACGGTGTGCTGTTCGCGCTCATCTGCGCCGCGGCGGCCGTCGTGTACGGCGCAGTGACGTCGCGCGCGCTGCTGGCGCTCTCGCCCGGCAACGAGACCATGCGCGGCCTGTCGCTCGCCATCCAGGAGGGCGCCTCGGCGTACCTCAACCGGCAGTACCGCACCATCGCCATCGTCGGTGCAGTCCTCTTCGTCCTGCTGATCATCTTGCAGGACATCGAGGTCGCCATCGGCTTCCTGATCGGCGGCATCGCCTCCGGCGCGGCCGGCTACATCGGCATGAACGTCTCCGTCCGCTCCAACGCCCGCGTCGCTGAAGCGGGCCGCGGCGGCATCGGCCCGGCGCTCGACGTCGCCTTCCGCGGCGGCGCCGTGACGGGCATGCTCGTCGTCGGCCTGGCCCTGCTCTCGGTGGCCGGGTACTACGGCCTCCTCACCGCGATCTTCGACGTCGACACCGACGAGGCGGTCGACGCGCTCGTCGGCCTCGGCTTCGGCGGCTCGCTGATCTCGGTGTTCGCCCGCCTCGGCGGCGGCATCTTCACCAAGGGCGCCGACGTCGGCGCCGACATCGTCGGCAAGATCGAGGCCGGCATCCCCGAGGACGACCCGCGCAACCCGGCCGTGATCGCCGACAACGTGGGCGACAACGTCGGCGACTGCGCCGGCATGGCCGCCGACCTGTTCGAGACCTACGCGGTCACCGCGGTCGCCGTGATGCTGCTCGGCGTGCTGACCTTCGAGGCCTCCACCGCCGTCGTGCTCTTCCCGCTCGTCCTCGGCGGCGTCTCGATCATCGCGTCGATCATCGGCACCTTCGCGGTGAAGTCGAAGTCGGGCAACGTCGAGCGCGCGCTCTACCAGGGCCTGATCGTCTCGGGCGTCCTGGCGGCGCTCGCGTTCTACCCCGTCACCCAGTGGATGATGGACGGACTCACGTACATCAAGCCCGAGAACGGCACCGCGCCGAGCGGCGGCGACATCTACCTCTGCGCGCTGATCGGCCTGGCCGTGACCGCCGCGCTGTTCGTGATCACCGACTACTACACGTCGACGCGCTTCAACCCGGTCAAGAAGACCGCGGCGGCGTCGGAGACCGGCCACGCGACCAACATCATCCAGGGCCTCGCCCAGGGCCTGCAGGCCACCGCGCTGCCCGCCCTGGTCATCGTGCTCGGGATTTACGGCGCCAACGAGCTGGCCGGCGTCTACGGCATCGGCGTCGCGGTCATGGCGCAGCTCTCGCTGACCGGCCTGATCGTCGCGCTCGACGCCTTCGGCCCGATCACCGACAACGCCGGCGGCATCGCCGAGATGGCCGACATGCCCGAGGACGTCCGCAACGTGACCGACCCGCTCGACGCGGTCGGCAACACGACCAAGGCCGTCACCAAGGGCTACGCCATCGGCTCGGCGGCGCTGGCCGCGCTCGTGCTGTTCGCGGCGTTCAAGATCGAGCTGCAGGAGGAGCTCGGCGTCGACAAGTTCACGTTCGCGCTCGACGATCCGGAGGTCCTCATCGGCCTGCTGATCGGCGGCATGATGGTCACGCTGTTCGCCGCCCTCTCGATGGAGGCCGTCGGCCGCGCCGGCAGCGCCGTCGTGCAGGAGGTGCGCCGCCAGTTCCGCGAGAAGCCGGGGATCATGGAGGGCACCGACAAGCCCGACTACCGGCAGTGCGTCGACATCGTCACCAAGTCGGCCCAGCGCGAGATGATCATCCCGTCGCTGATCCCGATCGTCATCCCGGTGATCGTCGGCATTCTCTCGGTCAAGGCCCTCGGCGGCCTGCTGATCGGCGTCATCATCGTCGGCCTGTTCTTCGCGGTCATGATGACCGCCGGCGGCGGCGCGTGGGACAACGCGAAGAAGCTGATCGAGGACGGCGCGCACGGCGGCAAGGGCTCCGAGGCCCACGCCGCGTCGATCACCGGCGACACCGTCGGCGACCCGTTCAAGGACACCTCGGGCCCCGCCATCAACCCGATGATCAAGGTCGCGAACATCGTCGCGCTCCTGATCATCCCCCTGATCGCCTAGGCCGGGGCGTTCTCGCCGCGCCTGGCGGCGTCTGTTCCGGGGGGCCCGTGGCTCTGCCACTGTGCCCCCCGGAGTTCCTTGCCAGGCACGA
>DASVQH010000057.1:0-17677 GCA_036389195.1 Solirubrobacteraceae bacterium | reverse complement strand
CGACCCGGGCGCGGCGGCCCGCGACGTTGCGGGCGAGGTCGGCCGCCTGCGTCGTCGTGGCCACCACGAGCCGGCCGCGCGGCGCGCCCGCCGCGCGGTCCGGCGGCGCCGGGACGAGGACGAGCACCGCGGCGGCGGCCGCCGCGGCGAGCAGGACGAGGAGGAGGCGACGGAGACGGCGGGACATAGCCGGTCCGAGACCTTACTGAAAACGATTCCCACTTCCAGTTGTCGCTACGATGCCGCGCGGATATGCCCGCCGCTCCCCCTTCGACCACCTGGGCCGACCACGCCCGCTCAGAGCTGGCGCGCGCCGGCCTGCGCACCGGCGGGGCCCGCGCCGAGGTCGTCGGCCTGCTGGCCGAGCAGGGGTGCGTGCTGAGCGCGCAGGCGATCCACGAGCGGCTGCGCGAGGCCGACCGCCGCGTCGGGCTGGCGTCCGTCTACCGGGCGCTCGACGTCCTCACCACGCTGAAGCTGGTGCACCGGCTCGACGTCGACGGGACCGCGTGCTACGAGCCGGCCGATCCCAGCGGCGAGCATCACCACCACGCGATCTGCCGCCACTGCGGCCGCATGAGCGCGTTCGAGGACCCCGCGCTGGAGACGCTGATCGACGAGCTGGGCCGGCGGCTCGGCTACGCGGTCGACGCGCACGACGTCGTGCTCCGCGGCGCCTGCCCGGACTGCGCGCCACGCTGAAAGGCCCCGGCGGTCCGGCGGCGAACCGGTCCATCGGGCGTTCGCCCGTGTTTCCCCGCTCAGACATGGCTCTCGATCCGATCACCCGCCGCCACGCCCTCGGCGCCGCCGCCCTGGCGGCCGGGGCGCTCGCGCCGAGCGCCGCCGCGGCAAGCCGCCGCGCGGCCCTGTTCGAGCTCGACCTCGACGAGCACGGCGCCCGCGGCGCCACCGCCTCCGCGGCGGCGGCCGGGTGGCGCACCACGCCGGTGCTGCGCGCCCCGCGGCGCTTCGACCTGATCGGGCTGCGGTGGGCGCGCGGGCACGCGCTGGAGGCCCAGGTGCGCGCGCGCCGGCGCGGCGGCGAGTGGACGCCGTGGGTGGCGCTGCACCGCCACGGCGACCACGCGCCCGACAGCGGCAGCCGCATCGCCGGGACCGAGCCCGCGTGGACGAACACCGCCGACGAGTTCCAGCTGCGCCTCCGCGGCAGCGCGCGTGGCCTGCGCGCCCGCTTCGTCCGCGCCAAGCCGACCGCCTCCGTCGCCCGTGCCGTGACGAGCCGGCTGCGCCGCCGCTCGGCCGCCCGCGCGAGCGCGAGCGCGAGCCGCGCGCGTCCCGGCGGCGCCCGCCCGTCGCAGAGCGGCCCGCCGCCGCCGCGGATCATCACCCGCTCGGAGTGGGGCGGCGACTCCGTCCCGCCGCGCGCCGCCGCCGAGTACGGCGATGTCCAGCTGGCGTTCTGCCACCACACCGTCACCGCCAACGACTACACGCCCGAGGAATCCGCCTCGATCGTGCTCGGCATCGCCAAGTACCACCGCGACTCCAACGGGTGGAACGACATCGGCTACAACTTCCTCGTCGACAAGTACGGCCAGGTGTTCGAGGGTCGCGCGGGCGGGATGGAGCTGGCGGTCATCGGCGCCCAGGCGCAGGGGTACAACTCGCACTCGACCGGCGTCGCCTCCCTCGGCGACTTCCGCGCGATCGGCCAGTCCGAGCAGGGCCTCGCGGCGCTCGCGCAGCTGTTGGCCTGGAAGCTCTCGATCCACGGGATCCCCAGCCAGGGCGAGGTCACGGTCACGTCGGCGGGCGGCGAGACCAACCGCTACCGCTCCGGCACGCCGGTCACCTTCCAGCGGATCTCCGGCCACCGCGACGGCGACTCGACCACCTGCCCGGGCGACGCGCTGTACGCCCAGCTGCCCGAGCTGCGCGACCGGGTCGCCGGCCAGGCCACCGCCGCGCCGGCCGCCACCTCCGCGCTGACGGCGCGCGCCGTGACGCCCAAGGTCCGCTATCCCGGGACGGTCAAGCTCGACGGGCAGCTGCGCTTCGCCGGCGGCCAGTCGCCGGCCGGCGCACCGCTCACGATCGAGTACCAGCCCGCCGGCAACGCGGCCTGGGAGCCGGTCGGCAGCGCGACCTGCGCGCCCGACGGCCGCTGGAGCGCCGAGCTCCCGCTGCGCGCCTCCGGGCTCGTGCGAGCGCGCTTCGCCGGTGACGACGAGCGCCCGCCGCTCGACGGCGCCCCCGTCGCCGTCTCCGTCGTCCCCACGCTCGCCCTGCAGGTCAGCACGCGCCGGCTGCGCCGCCGCCGCTCGGTGCGGATCACCGGCACGCTGGACCCGCGCCCGCCCGGCGGGCGCGTCCTCTGCATGCTCGAGCGCCAGGCCGGCTCGCGCTGGGTGGTCGTCCAGCGCAAGCGCATCAACGTCCGCCGCGGGGGCTTCCGCACCGCGGTGCGTCCGCGCGTCGCCGGGCTCTACCGGGTGACGATCTCGACGCCCGGCGCGACCAAGCGGCTGCGCCTGCGCGTCACTGCCTAGTCCGCAGCCAGTCGCCGAAGCGCTCGCCGGCGTCGGCGAGCGAGCCGCCGGCCTTCTCGACGCTCTCCCCCACGTCGCGGAAGACCTTGCGGAAGCGCTCGGAGTAGAACTCGACCGCGTCGCCGGCCTCCTGGCGCGGCGACGCCGCCTCCTGGTCGCGCGTGCGGTAGTCGCCGCCCATGATGCGGTCGAAGTCGCCCGCCTGCACCCAGCTCATGACCTCGTGGGCGCGGCGAACGGGGTGCGAGTGCGTCAGCGTGAGCTCGCCGCCGAGGCGCGCCAGCTTGTCCCAGCCCGAGTCCCACTCCTCGTACTCGCGCGCCTGGCGCATGAACGCGTCGACGTTGAGCTTCGACGACGGCATCCCGGCGGCCAGGACCATCAACGTCCGGCAGGTGATCAGCGGGTCGCGGTTGACGAGCGTCGCGGCGCGGTCGCACGACAGCTCGGCGGCCCGGAACCACTCCAGCAGCGCCAGCCGCACCGCCAGCAGCGGCAACCCGCCCAGGACCGGCAGGCGCGCGAGGCCGGTGGCGCTGAGCAGGATCATCAGCGCCGTCCGGTAGAGGACGTGGTCGGAAAGGATGTGGCCGGCCTCGTGGCCGAGCACCGTGCGGACCTCGTGGACGTCGAGCAGGTCGACGGTGCGCGAGTTGATGACCACCATGGGCTTGCCCGCGCCGATCGCGGCGGCGTTGGTGAACGGAGCCTGCGTCAGGTAGAGGTCGTAGGTCTCCGGGAGGTCGAGGCGCGTGGTCGCCGCGACGTGGTCGGCCCACGTCTCGGGCAGCTGGTCGGGCCCCAGGCGGATCGAGCCGGCCAGGAAGCGCTGGCGCAGCGCGCGCTCGTACTGCAGCTCGATCAGCTTGCGCACCACGGTGTCGAGCATCGGGATCGACTTCAGCGCCGCGGTGGCGGCGCGGTCGGCGGGGTGCTCGTAGGCCTTGGGGGAGATCCCCTTCAGGCGCTGGTCGTCGGGGAGGGGATCGCTCATCGTTCGGGCGAGCCTAGTGGGTCACGCGCGGTCCTCGACCCGGATCGTCAGCCGCAGCCCGCTCCAGATCTCGTCGACCGCCGCGACCTTCGTGTCGACCAGCCGCGTGGCCAGCGCGATCTCGCGGACCACGTCCTCGGTGATGTCGGTGGGCCGGCGCGACGCCTTCTTCGGCCAGGCGATCCACAGCGCGGCGTTCGGCTCCATCAGCGCGCGCAGCTTGTTGAGTCGCCGCTGCAGCACCGCGCGCTCGGTGTGGAAGGCGACGATCACATCGGCGGGCCCGCCGCGGGCGCTGCGGCGGACCCGCACGCCGTCGGGCATGGGCTGCAGCGTGGAGGCCTCGAACTCCGGCGGCGCGTCGACGAGCACGAGCCGCGTTCCCGGCTTGATGCCGAGCTTCTTCGGCAGCGGGGTGCCGGAGCCGGTTGTTTCCCTGTTTGGGCGGGCGCTCGTCACGGCCGCCGAGCCTACGCCCGAGGTGGCGTCGTGAGCGGGCTGCCGGAATTCTCCAAGCTGGAGACGCGGCTCCTCCGGCACCGCGAGGCGCTGGGCCTGCGCGTGGTGCACGTCGTCTTCCTGTCGCTGGTCCGTGGCTTGGACTACAGCGGCAAGGGCTACAGCTACCGAGGCCATGAGACTACGCGGAGCTGCTGGGCGTCAGCGTCCGCACGGTGGCGCGGTGGACGCACGACCTCGCCGAGCGCGGGCTGATCGAGGCATACCGGGGCGAGCGCCACGAGGGCAGGCTGGTCACCAACCGCATCTCCTGGGGACGGGCTGGACGAGGCGCTGGAGAAGCTGGAGCCATCGGACACAGCTCTGTCCGATGGGCCACATGACACAGCGCTCTGTCCGGTGGTGAGCCACCGGCACCCGAGCCACCAGCGGACACGGCTCTGTCGGGTGGTCCAGCGGACACAGCTCTGTCCTCACCACAGGACACAGCTCTGTCCTCACTAGCGCCCGAAGTAGAGGAAGTAGACGCAGACGAAGAGGAAGCAGACGAAGACAGAACGGACGAAGCCTCGTGTGCGCGCACGGGCGCGCGCGAGGGCGAGGACGAGGACCGCCCGATGACGGAGGCAGAGTCTGCGGAGTTCGAGAAGAACTGGCGGGCGCTGATGGGTGATCGGCCGATGCCGGTCGGCATGGAGCGGTCGGCGTGATCCCCGTCGAGGACATGGACTACGCCGCGCTGCTCTCGCTGGAGGAGTTCTTGTACGGCTGTCTCCAGCAGGTTCGGGCGCTGCCGCCGTGCCCGTACAACCTCGCGGTCGAGGAGCGCTTCCAGGAGCGGTGGATGGAGGCGTCGGACGAGCTGGCACGGCGGCAGGCGCTTGCAGCCTGGCTCGCCCCGTACGCGAGGGACGGTTAGTGCTAAGCCGTCCGTGCATCCGCTGCGGCAAGCTGATCGCCTCGGGCGGCTACTGCCTCGAGCACAAGCCGGTGTCCCGAGGAGGTTCGGCCGCGCTCCGTGGATCGGGCGGCAAGCGCCAGACCTGGGCCAAGCGGGTGAAGGCGAAGACCGGCGGGCGCTGCGCTGTGCCAGGGTGCCGGACGCCGACCGACCGGGTTCAGGCGGACCACGTCCACGGCGCAGGAGACGGAGGCGATCCGTTCGGCCTGGGGATCGCCCTATGCCACGGGCATCACGTCGCGGTGGAGGCGACGAAGCGGCGGGCGAATACGCGCCGCTGATCCGTCGGGAGCTTGGCCGATCATGCTCCCGGTGGAGGGTTCCGACTACTACTCAACCTCGGCTCAGGTGCTGCCGGTGCTGCTGCTCCTCCTCGTCGTCGAGTCATGGCGCAGCTGGACGGAGCATGGAGGGGTCTTCGAACTCGGCCTGCTGGCGTTCGCGAGCTTCATCCTGTCCGCCGGAGAAGCGGCGGCGCTGCACGTGTTGAGCAGCGGGAAGCCCACTCACAACCTCCACCTGCTGATCGATATCGCGTACCTGTGGGCCGGAATCAGCGTCTTCGCGCTCATCATCGTGCCGCGCCTCGCTCAACTGGAGCTCACGCGGACGCACACGCAGCACGTTCGTATCGGGGTCGCGGTCTACCTGATCCTGCTCTTCGGCACCGTCACGCTCATCGTCTCCTGACGGGTTGACAGCGCGACGCTTTTTTGCCTCGTCGGGATAAGACTCGTCGCCCTAGCGGATTTTTCATAAGCGCTTCGACCGCCGCGCGCGCAACAATGTGTTGCAGTGGCCGACGACCGTGACTCTCCCGAGACCGACCAGGAGCGCTTGAAGCGGATCGCGGAGGATCACGTCGCGGACCTTCTTAGTCGTCGCTCTCAAGGACCAAGTCTGCGAATCAGTTCGGAGGAGGCACAAGCCCGCTACCCCGCGAATCGGACTAGCCAGGAACGCCCCGCACCGGAGCAGGAGCAGGAGCAGGCGCAAGCGGAGTCAGACCTCCTAGGGTCGTCGGGCGCGGCGATAGATCGCGATCGCCGATCGGCCGGCCCTGCGCCTGAGCCAGGGCGCAGACCCCCGGCGAGGCTAGAGGAGTCGCACGCCGAATCGAGCCTCTTGGGAAGCTTCTCGCAGCCCGGGCGCATGGGGGGCGCGATCGCCCTTGTGGTCCTAGCGGCGGTGCTCGCAATCGTGTTGCCCAAGTGGCTCGGCGACGACCCAGCGTCAGAAACAGCAGGCGGCACCCAGATCACGGGGCAAGGGCCCAGCGCTCAGAAGTGCAAGGAGCGGGCCGAAGCTGCCGGTGACGCGGACGGTCTCGCCCGAGCGGTGTGCGGGCGCGGCTTCTGGGTCGAGACGCCCGCGCTCTACAGCAGATCGTTCAGACGCGCGACGGATGACGCTTTTGAAGGCCTGGCCACGGTCAGCGGTGGCGAGGTGACCGTGGTGCAGGTCGAAGAGCTGTTCCGCGACGCCGCCGTCTACGAAGGACGGCCGGTGCATGTCGTCGGCCGGGTACAGCGAACCGAACTGCTCGACCAGTCGAAGGAGTTCGTGCGCGAGCGTGAGGTGCGCCTCGTTGGACGCGATCCGACGTACGCCCTCGTCCTTCGCCATGACGTGTTGTCGGGAGCGGAGCTGCCTGAAGGGCAGACCGCGTACTCGACAGTCTTCGTCGCGGCTCGCGGAGTGGCCCGCTTCACCGGATCGGAGCAGACGGTTGATGCGTCCTACGCGCTGGGTGATGAACCTAAACCCGCCGAGGGGCCGTCGTCATCGGCGGGTCCCGCAATCCGGCGCGCGATCCGCGCGCTGAAGCCGCGCTAGATCCAGCCGAGCAGGCGGACTGGCTCGGGCTTGAAGCTCGCCCGCTCAACAGCCATGGCCAGAGAGACAACCCCATCGACGGGGACGCCTCGGATCGGGGAGGCGATGCGCCACCCACGCCGGGAGTGTGAGGCGACGGCGTTGGCCGCGTGCGCGGCCAGCGTGGCATCGCTCGGGAGCTGGATGCGGCGCTCCACGATGGCGGCGCGCAGCCCCGCCGAGGCCGGGCACATCCGAACGTCTGTCTGCGGCAGCTCAACGCACCGGACGCCTTCTCGCTCTAGCTCCAGCGCCGCTTGACGCGCCCGCCAAGGGTCGTACGCGAAGACCTCGACGGGATGGTCGCGGCGCAGCTCGCGGACGCGCTCGACGGCGTCGAGGATCGCGACCTCGGTCGAGGCATGGCTGAAGAGCAAGCACGGAGCACGTGACCCCGGTGAACGCGTTTGCCTCAGGCGCGCCTACGGAGCGCCTCCCCCGGCTACGACATACGGACGCTGGTCCCGAAGGTTCGGACTCCTCCGAAGAACGCGCATGACGGTAGCGGCCGCGTTCGGTCGAGGCTGCGTGATGCGCTGTTCGCAGGAAGTCCTCGCGCCGCACCCGGTCCCAGCTTCGTCCCTTGCCGTTGTCACACCCCGTCCCGCCACGGAGCGGGCGGTTGCGCGGCACCTCGTCCGCGTGCGACTGTGTGGAATGGCGGCGAGCGAGCAGACGACCCAGCAGTGGAAGTACAGCGTGACGTGGCCGCGGCATCACGAAGATGCCGACGACGAACGGTTCGCGAAGCATACGGACGAGTGAGCCGCGGCGGGCTGGGAGCTCATCAACGGAAGCCCGTTGTTCTGGCAGACCGTCAACACGCCGGTCATCGATGGCCACGTGTGGCAACTGGGGGTCGTCATGAGCAGCGGGACCGTCCGGCAGTACTTCTACTGGCGGAAGCGAGTCAGACCGGACGGCGTCGCGGGCGGCGTGCGCCGGATGACCCGTACCGGAGGAGCCATCAGTCCGTCGAGCGCTCGCCGAACCGGGCGAGCCGGATGACCAGACAGGCGTCAGGGGCGCCCGAGCAGCCGAAGAAGGACCAGGTCGCCCGCTACCGCCTGCGGAACACGTAGGACAAGCCCTTCATCAGCCGGATCGAGCCGCCGACGCCGCGGCGGCTGACCGACACCGATCCACGGCGCCCGCGCCGCCCGAGCGAGAGCCCGGACTTCGAGAGCCCGACCCAGAACCCGTTGCCGAGCGACTTGCGGCGGGAGAAGCGAAACGGCATCAGGTCAGGTGGTGGCGGTTGCACGACTTCGCTGCGACGGCGTGCGCGCCACCGGCCGCGGACGCGGGCGTGGCGACGACGGGCGCACCTCCGAGTAGCGCAGCGGTAACGGTGATGCCGGCGAGCCGGCGCTTGAACATGATCCTCCCCCTCGAGCTACAGAGACAGCTACAGAACGCGCCCACAAGCTCGAAACCGTCACGCAGTCAGGCGGGTGACCGGCGGCCGAACGGCCCGAGCCGCGCAAGCCGACCGGAGTAGCCTGCGCCGCGCGTGCCGGCGAGCCTGCGGATCTACGAGACGGTCATCTACGCGTCCGACGTCGGCGCGACGGCGGCGTTCTACCGCGACGTGCTCGAGCTCAAGCCGATCGGGACGCCGCCGGGCTTCATGGCGGGCTTCCGGCTGGGCGACGAGAGCGTGCTGCTGATCTTCGATCCCGCGCGCAGCGCGGTGGCCGGCCGCGACGTGCCGGCCCACGGCACGCGCGGCGCGGGCCACCTCGCGTTCGCGGTCGCGCCCGGGTCGCTGGAGGAGTGGCGGACGCGCCTGCGGGTGCACTCGGTGGAGATCGAGCGGGAGGTCGAGTGGCCGCGCGGCGGGCGGTCGCTGTACTTCCGCGACCCGGCGGACACCTCGGTCGAGCTCGTCGAAGGCGAGATCTGGCGCTAGGTCAGCCGGCGCGCTCGGCGAGCGCCGCGATGACCTTGGAGAGCTGGCCGCCCTGCCAGGCCAGCGGCGAGGCGCCCTCGTCCTCGGTGCGCAGCTCGGCGCCGGGGATCGCCTCGGCGTAGCGCTCGCCGGTGGCCAGCGGATGGCCGGGGTCGGCGTCGTCGCGGCTCGCGACCACCACTGCGGGGACGTCGAGCGCCGCCAACTCCTCCCACGCCTCGAACGGGCGCGACCGGGGTGTCGCGCGGAGCGCGTCGGCGACGGCGTCGAGGTCCTCGTGGGCGCCGAGCCGCTGCCGCAGCACCTTCTGGACGGTGTCGCGCCACTTCTCGGGCACGCCGTCGACGCCGTAGGCCTCGACGAAGCCCTCCACCCCGTCCGAGCGCAGCGCGTCGGAGAGGCGGTCCCAGCGCTCGAGCTCGCGGCCGGCGTCCTCGGCCTCCGGGTCGAACGCCGGCGTGATGACGCCGATCCCCGCCACGCGCTGGGGATGGTCGAGCGCGAAGCGCAGCAGCGTGTGGGCGCCCATCGACGCGCCGGCCAGCACGGCCTTCGCGATCCCGCGGCCGTCGAGCACGGCGCCGAGGTCGCGCGCGAGATCGGAATAGCCGTAGGCGCCCGCCTCGGGCGCCGCCCCCGAGCGGCCGTGACCGCGGGCGTCGTAGAGCAGGACCCGGTGCCCGCCGCGCTCCAGCGTGCGCGAGCCCATGACGACGTAGCGCCGCGTGGCGGTCAGCCCATGCAGCAGCACGACGGGGATCCCCTGCCCCGCCTCCTCGCCGGCGATGGTCACGCCGCCGGAGTCGATCGCGAAATCGGCCATGCGCGGGCGAACCCTATCCTTCGCTCCCATGGTCACCGATGTCGTCGAGGCGGACTTCCAGCGCGAGGTCGTCGACCGCTCCCACCAGGTCCCGGTCGTCGTCGACTTCTGGGCCGCGTGGTGCGGGCCGTGCCGGGCGCTCACGCCGGTGCTCGAGAAGGGCGTGGCCAAGCGCGAGGGCAAGGTCGTGCTCGCGAAGGTCGACACGGACGCCAATCCGGGCATCTCGCGCGCCTTCGGCATCCAGGGCATCCCGGCCGTCAAGGCGTTCAAGGACGGCAAGGTCGTCGACGAGTTCGTCGGCGCCCAGCCGCCCGCCATGGTGGAGCGCTTCCTCGACGGGCTCGTGCCCTCCGAGGCCGAGCTGCTCGTGGCCGCGGGCGGCGAGGCCGAGCTGCGGCGCGCGCTGGAGCTCGAGCCGAACCGCACCGACGCCGCCGTCGCGCTGGCCGAGCTGCTGCGCGCCCGCGGGGACCGCGAGGACGCGCTGGCGCTGCTCGACGGGCGTCCGGGCTTCGCCGCCGAGGGGCTGGCGGCGCGGCTGCGGCTGGAGTCCGATCCCGCGCTGGCGCCGGCGTTCGCCGCGCTCGACGGCGGCGACGTCGCCGGCGGCCTGGACTCGCTCATCGCCGCCCTCGCCGAGGCGGGCGACGGCGAGCGGCGCGACGACCTGCGCCGCGCGGTCGTGGGCGTGCTCGACGCCCTCGGGGTCGAGCATCCGGTCGCGCGCGACTCGCGGCGCAAGCTCGCCGCGGCGCTGTACTGAGGCCTCTCTTCCGGCTCGGTTCCAGATGGAACCCCGGGCGGGTGAGGACGATGGGCCTTTGGCGCCTTGGCGGGCTGGAGCCCCGACAACGTCACAGGCGAGGCTTGAAACTCGGCCGATGTGACGTTGGACGTCCATCGGCCGCACAACGTCACAAACGCGGCTCCTGGCTCCGCCGTTGTGACCTTGTGCGGTCCGTCCGCGTCCCGCTCACGCCCACCCGAGAACCACCTCCCTCACCAGCCGAAGTTCCGGCTGAAGCCGAGCCGCACCGCGCTCAGAGCGGCAGCGCGAGCTGCGGATCGTCTCCGGCGGGCGAAACCGCGACGGCGGCCTCGTCCTCGAACTCGAACGACGCCACCCGCACCCCGAGCAGCCGCACCGGCCGCGGCGGGGCGTACTCGCGCAGCAGCTCGCAGGCCACGCCGGCCACCGTCTCGGCGTCGTTGACCGCCGACCCGATCGTCCGGGCGCGCGTGACCGTCGTGAAGTCGTCGAGCCGCACCTTGATGGCGATCGTCCGCCCGCGGCGGCCGTGCTTGGCCAGCCCCTCGCACAGCTCGCCGGCCAGCTGGCGGATGACGCGCAGCTGCTCGTCGAGCGCCGCGATGTCGACGTTGAACGTCGTCTCGCGCGACTCGGACACCGCCACCCGCTCCGAGGACACCGGCGAGCCGTCCTCGAAGCGCGCGCGGCCCCGCAGATAGGGCCCCAGCCGGCCGCCGAAGCGGTCGGCCAGCATCTCGTCGGGCGTCGCGGCGAGATCGGCGATCGTGTGGATCCCCAGCGCCTCCAGCCGCTCGGCGGTCTTCGCGCCGATCCCCGGCAGCAGGCGCGGCGAGTGGCCCGCGAAGCGCGCGCAGGCCTGCTCGCGCGTCAGGACCACGAAGCCGGCGGGCTTCTCGGCGTCGGAGGCGACCTTGGCGACGAGCTTGTTCGGACCCATCCCGATCGAGCAGGTGATCCCCGTCTCGGCCCGGATCTCGGAGACCAGGCGCCGCATCGCCGCGCGCGGGGCCATCAGCCCGCTCAGGTCCAGGTACGCCTCGTCGAGGCCGACGACCTCGACCTCGTCGACCTGCGAGCGCACCCGCTCCATGATCTGCGCCGACACGCGCCGGTAGGCCTCGAAGTCCGGTGCGACGAAGATCGCGTCGGGGCACAGGCGGCGCGCCCGCGCGGCGGGTATCGCCGAGCCGATCCCGAACTTGCGCGCCTCGTAAGACGCGGTGGTGACGACCGCGCGCGGCCCGCTGCCGGCGATCACCACCGGCTTTCCGCGCAGCTCAGGGCGGCGCAGCAGCTCGACGGAGAAGTAGAACGCGTCGCAGTCGAGATGGGCGATCGTACGTTCGCTCACGACACCCCAGCGTACGCCGCGGCCCGGCGGCGCCACGCGGGCACCGCCGGGTCGCTGCAGCGTGCGCTCAGCGCGTCGACTGGACCCAGCCGTGGCCGTGGAAGCCGAGCCGCTGGGCGGTGGCGGCGGTGAGGTCGAACTCGCGCCCGCCGACGTAGGGGCCGCGGTCGATCACGCGGACGCGGACGCTGCGCGAGCCGTAGCGGATCGTCAGCTTCGTGCCGCAGGGCAGCGTCTTGTGCGCGACGCCGAGCGTGCCCGGCCCGAGCCGGCCGCCGCAGCCGAGCAGGTTGCCGTAGAGCCCGGGGCCGTACCACGAGGCGTACGCGCGGCGGTAGACGTTCAGGCGGCCGAGCGAGCGCGACGAGGGCGCGACGCCGGGCGTCGACACCTGCAGCCGGGCGCGGGCGCTCAGCGTGGCGCGCGAGCGCCGGGCCAGCGAGTAGCCGCCGTTGCGGCCGGTGCGGTCGGCGTCGATGGTGCGCCAGCCGCCGCGGCGCAGGACCTGCAGGCGGACGGTGCTGCCGGCGATGCCCGGCCGCACGCGGCCCGCGACGCTGGCGCGCCGGCCGGCGGTCACGTGCAGGCGGCGGTCGGAGACCTCGAGGCCGGCGGTGACGCGGACGCCGCGCTCGCGCGACGCCTCGGGGACGCCGGAGACGGCGATCCGCAGCGCGCCCGTCCGCGGCACCAGGCTGCGGACGCTGAAGCGGCCGCGCTTGCCCGCGGGGGCGGCGGCCAGCTCGCGCCACGCGGGCGATCCGGCCCGGCGCAGCTGGAGCGAGACGCGGCGGCCCGCCAACGGCGCGCCCAGCCGTCCGGTGGCCTCGACGCGCTCGCCGTAGGCCAATCGGGTGTCGTTCAGCTTGAACGTGGGTGCAGCGGCGCTCGCGGCCGGAGCGGCCGCGGTCAGGGACAGCGCGCTGATGCCCAGCGCGCAGGCGAGGCCGCCCGCGCGCGGGATGACGTTGGATCTCATGGGGAGGTCCTCCTGTGTGAGGGCCTACGAGGTGAGCTGACGGGCTCGCGACGAGGAGGTCGTCGCTACGGCGGCACTCGGCCGCCGATTCGCCCCGGCCGCGTGGGGAGAACGCGGCAGTGGGTCCCCCGCCCGTCCGCATGCTGGACGCGGACGGCTCGGCCTATGTGACGAACAAGCGTTCGACTATAGGAGGCCTGCGGCGCGGCAGTGTGCCGCGCGTCACCGTTCAGACCGCCGTGGCGAGCGCCCCGGCGTCAGCTTCGAAGTAGGAGCCGCACTCCTGGCGCAGCTTGGCCAGGCCCAGCCGGATGCGGCTCTTGGCGGTGCCGAGGGGGATCGCGGTGCGGTCGGCGATCTGCTCGGCGGTCAGGCCGCCCCAGTAGGCGAGCACCAGCGCCTCGCGCTGTGCGGTGGGCAGCCGGCGCAGCGCGTCGCGGACCATCGCGCGCTCGTCGTCGCGCTCGGCGGCGACGGCGGGTCGGTCGTCGAGGCGCGGCTCGGCGCCCGAGACGACGACCTTCAGGCGGTCGCTGGCTCGCCCGGCGGCCTGGCCCTCGCGCCAGACGTCGAGGGCGCGCGAGCGGGCCATCAGCCGCAGGTAGGACCCGAGCTCGCCGCGGCGGGAGTCGAACGAGCCGGGCTTGCGCCAGACGCGCAGGAAGACGTCCTGGACCACGTCCTGCGCCTGCGCGGCGTTGCCGAGGATGCGGTACGCGGCGGCGTAGACGCCGCGCGACTGCTCGTCGTAGACGCGCTGGAACTCCTGGGGATCGCTGAGGTCTGCGGCCATCGGGGCGGGCCTTTCTTGCCGTGGGGTACACAGAACCTTATACACGCTGTGCAACGTTTGCAAACGTCTGTTGGACCCGTGACAATGCGCCAGGTGACGAACCCCGATCGCCTCAGCGGCCTCGACGCCTCGTTCCTGGCCCTGGAGGACGGCGGCGCCCACATGCACGTCGGCTCGTGCATGGTCTTCGAGGGCACCGCGCCGACCCACGCGGAGTTCGTGGCCCAGCTCGAGCGCCGGCTGCACCTCGTCCCGCGCTACCGCCAGAAGCTGGCGTTCGTGCCCTTCGAGGCCGGCCGGCCCGTGTGGGTGGACGACCCGCACCTCAACCTCGGCTACCACGTCCGCCACACGGCGCTGCCCGAGCCGGCCGGGATGGACGAGCTGCGCGCCCTGGCCGGCCGGGTGCTCTCCCAGCGGCTGGATCGCAACAAGCCGCTGTGGGAGATCTGGCTCGTCGACCGTGTGGCCGGCGACCGCTTCGCGATCGTCGCCAAGACCCACCATGCGCTGGTCGACGGGATCTCGGGCGTCGACATCACGACGGTGCTGTTCGATCTCGAGGCCGAGCCGCCGGCCGCGGCCGTGGCGCCGCCGCCGGACCCGTGGCTGCCGCGCCCCGAGCCGTCGCCCGCGACGATGCTGGCCGAGGCGATCGCCGAGCGCGCCTCCGGGCCGGTCGACCTCGCCCGCGGCCTTGCCGCCGCCGTCGCCCGGCCCGCCGCGGCGCGCGAGGTGCTGGCCGGCGTCGGCGCGCTGGCCCGCGCCGGGCGCAGCGCCCCGCCGAGCCCGTACAACGTGCCGATCGGGCCGCACCGGCGGTTCGCGTGGGTGGCCGAGGACCTCGGGCGCTTCAAGGCGATCAAGGCGGCGCTCGGCGGGACGGTCAACGACGCGGTCCTCGCCGTGGTCACGGGCGCGTTGCGCGAGCACCTGGTCACGCGGGGCCGCGACGTCGACGCCCTCCCCCCGCTGGTGGCGATGGTCCCGGTGTCGGTCCGGGCGGACGCCGAGCGGGGCGCGCTGGGCAACCGCGTGACGACGATGTACGCGCCGCTGCCCGTCCACGAGGCGGATCCGGTCGCGCGCTTCGGCCTCATCCACGCGGCGATGGCGGGCCTGAAGGAGTCCGGGCAGGCGGTCGGCGCCGAGGCGCTCACGCGGCTGACCGGCTTCGCCCCGCCGACGATCCTCGCCCAGGCCGCCCGGCTGCAGGCGCGCCAGCGGCTGTTCAACCTCACCGTGACCAACGTCCCCGGCCCGCAGTTCCCGCTCTACCTGCTCGGGCGACGGCTGCTGCGGATCTTCCCCCAGGTGCCGCTGGCCGGCAACGCGGCGCTCGGGATCGCGATCATGTCCTACGACGGGACGGTCAACTTCGGCCTGCTGGGCGACTACGACGCGATGCCGGACCTCGACGTGGTGGCCGGCGCGCTGCGGCGGGCGATCGACGAGCTCGCCGCGGCAGCGGGTTCCGACGCGGTTCCCGCGGCGGCGCGCTGATCGTGAGCCGCCTGCTCGCCGTGGCGCTCGGCGCCGTCGTGCTCGTCGCCGGGATCTTCGGCCTGATGGCGCTGTTCAACTCGCGCGACGACGCGGGCGTGCAGGGCAGCGGCGGCGGGACCGCGGCGGCCGGCCCCGGGACGCTCGAACCCGACCGGGGCGCCCGCCACGCGCCCTCCGAGGACCGCACGTCGCCCGACCCGCCGACCAGCGGGCCGCACCAGCCGCGCAACGTCGGGCGCGACGCCCGCGAGCTCACTGACGACCAGGTCCTCCACGCCCTCGAGCTCGGCGACGTCGTCCTCCTCTACCCCGGCCGCCGCCCGCCGGCCGAGCTCGCCGCGCTGCAGGAGGACGTCGCCGGCCCGTTCGACGCCGAGATCGCCGCCGCCGGCCAGGCGGTCGTCCTCGCCCGGGCGCCGGGGACGAAGGGCGTCCAGGCGCTGGCCTGGCGGCGGCGCCTGCGCGCCGCGCGCCCGAGCGACCCCGCGCTGCGGGCCTTCGCGGAGCGCTGGCTCGGCGAAGGCCGAGCCGGCCAGGGCTGAGCGCCCTCGACCCTCCCCGCGCGAGCGCCACGCGCGCCGAAGGAGCATTCGGGGGGCTATAGCGCCCTCGATCCTCCTTTCGCGCTCCCAACGAGCGCGAAAGGAGTCTTCAGGGCGCAGAGTCCGTGACCCCACACGGAGCCGACGCGCCGCCCCACACCCCACCTCCCTCACCCGACGCAGTCCAACCCTCGCCACGCGGCACCGGACCCTGGCCGAGGGGGCCGAGCGCCTACCGCACCGCGATCGTCATCCGCACGAGGGCGACCAGCTTGCCGTCGTCGTCGGTGACGTCGACCTCCCACAGCCACGTGGTGCGCCCCTTGTGGCGGCGGCGGGCGACGGCGTGGATCGTGCCGCCGAACACCGGCCGCAGGAAGCTCGTCTGGTTGGAGAGCCCCATCGCCGCCTTGCCCTCCTCGTGGACCCCGAGGTAGGTCCCGATCGAGGCCAGGGACTCGGCGATCGTCGCGTACACGCCGCCGTGGACGAGGCCGAAGGGCTGCTTGTGGTCGTCGGTGACCTCGACCTTCGCCCGGACCTCCTCGGGCGAGGCGTCCAGGATCTGCAGGCCGTAGAGGCGGTCGAAGCCCGTGACCTCGGGCGGCGGCGTGGGAGCGGACACGGCTTCGGACGATAGCCAGCGCGTGCCCTCCGGGTCGTTCACTACGCTTCCGGGCCGCATGGCGCTCGAGAACCTCGCTCCCGACCAGCGGGCGGTCATCCAGCTGGTCCTCCAGCAGGGCCGGTCCTACGCCGCCCTGGCCGGCCTCCTCGGCATCTCCGACGACGCCGTGCGTCAGCGCGCGCACGCCGGCCTCGCCGTGGTCGGCGGCGCCGGCACGCTGGCGCCGGAGGACCAGAGCCGCGTCGCGGACTACCTGCTCGGCCAGCAGGACGACGACGAGCGCGCGACGACCGAGGACCTGCTGCGCGGCTCGGCCGCGGCGCGCTCGTGGGCCCAGTCCGTCGCCGAGGCGCTGGCCCCGGTCGCCCGCCACGGGCTGCCCGAGATCCCGAGCGGCCCGCAGGCCGGCGTCACCGCCCCCGCGGAGGTCGAGCCGGTTCGCGCCTCGCCGCTGCCTCCCGTCCGCCGTCCCGAGGCCGAAGAGGACGAGCCCGAGCCGCGCCGCTCGCGCCGCGACGCGGAGGAAGAGGCCGACGAGGCCCCGTCGCCGCGCCGCGCCCGCCGTCGCGAGGCGGAGGAAGACGAGCCCGAGCCGCGCCGCTCGCGCCGCGATGCGGAGGACGAGGTCGACGAGACGCCCCGCCGCTCCCGCCGCCGCGACCCGGACGAAGACACCGACGAGGCGCCCGCCCGCCGCTCCCGCCGCGCCGCCGCCGAGGAGGGCTCGCGCCGCGCCCGGCGCGCCGCCGTGGAGCCCCGCCAGCGTCCGCGCCGCGACGACGAGGACGACGACCGGGAAGCCGCGGCGCCGCCGTCCTCCCGGCTCGGTGGCGCGCTGGTCATCGGCGGCCTCGCGATCCTCCTCGTCGGGTTCCTGATCTGGATGTTCGTCATCAGGGGCGACGACGACAGCGGGACCGAGACCGCCGCGACGCCCACCCCGACGGCGCAGGCGTCCCCGAGCGCGCAGCCGGGGGTCCGGCTCGCGATGACCGGCGTCGGCGGCTCGAAGGCCGAGGGCCTGGTCCAGATCAACGAGACCGCGCAGGGCCAGGTCGGCTTCACGCTCGTCGCGCGCAACGTCGAGCCGAACTCCGAGCGCGACGCCTACGCCGTCTGGCTGACCGGCAAGGGCCGCAAGCCGATGCGGCTGGGCTTCGCCGCCCGCGTCGGCGAGGACCGCACGCTCGCGACCTCCGGCCCGGAGCAGAAGACGGATCCCCAGGCGTTCGTCCGCGGCCTCACCCGGTACGGCCAGATGGTGGTCAGCCGCGAGACGAGCGACCAGGTCACCGAGCCCACCACCGTCGTCCTGCGCGCCTCCCTGAAGCCGCTGCGTGAGGCCGCCCAGCAGGGCGGCGGCGGCTAGGAGCCCGGCCGGCCCACCCGGCTACCCCGGCAGGAGCTTGCCGGGGTTCATGATCCCGGTCGGGTCGCAGCGCTCGCGGATCGCCCGCAGCACGTCGATCCCCAGCGGCCCCACCTCGTCGCGCAGGTGGGCGGCGTGGTCGCGGCCGATCGCGTGGTGGTGGGTGATGGTGGCCCCGCAGGCGATGATCGCCCGCG
>DASVQH010000056.1:0-22223 GCA_036389195.1 Solirubrobacteraceae bacterium | reverse complement strand
GCGAGCGGCCGGGGGACGGTCGGCACGGCGTCGCGCCCGAGCATCCGCGCGTGGTGGGCGAAGAACTCGCGGGCGGGCAGCGGCCGGCCGTCCCAGACGGTGTAGGCGCGGCCCGCGGCGCGGTCGGTGTGCAGAGCGCGGACGACAGCGTCGACGAGGTCGTCGACGTAGACCGGCGTCATGATCCCGGCGCCGCGGCCGGGGAGGCGGAAGGTGCCCCCGCGCAGCGCCTCCAGCGGGCGCACGATCCAGGGGACCGAGCCGGGGCCGTACACGTCGCCGGGGCGGATCACGGTGGCGCCGCGACGCAGCGCGAGCCGCTCGCCGGCGCCCTTGGTGTCGACGTACGGGATCCCGCAGGGCCGCGGCGCGGCGTCCTCCGGCAGGTCGTCGCGGAACTCATAGCCCCACACCGCGACCGACGCGAGGCAGACGGTGCGGCGCCCGGCCGCGGCGTCGAGGACGTTGCGGGTGCCGCGCACGTTGACCGCCACGAAGTCCTCCATGGCGCCCCAGTCGCTGACCAGCGCCGCGGTGTGGACGATCCGGTCGGCGCCGGCGAAGGCCGCCGCGAGCGAGGCGGGGTCGGTGACGTCACCGCGGACCCACGACGTGCTCGCCACGTCGTCCGCCGGCGCCCGCACGTCCACGCCCACGACGTGGTGCCCGTCGGCGGCCAGCCGCCGCGCCAGAGCGCCTCCGATGAACCCCGCCGCGCCGGTGATCGCGATCGTGGCGGGCGCACCGTCCATCCCCGGACTTATACTCGCGCGCGCTGTGCGTCCCTCGACGGCCATCCGCGCGGCCGCGGCGATGGCGCTCACGCTGGGGGTGGCCGCCCCGCTCGTGCGCCGCCGCCTCAAGCTCCCGCCGCCGGTGGTCACCGCGACCGCCGCGACGGCGCCGCTCGCGCTCTGCGTCCTGGTCCCGCGCTCGCGCGCGCGGGACGTCGGCGCCTGCATCCTGCAGATGTGGGCCTACGTCGCGACCTACGAGATGCCCAACGACGACCCCGAGCGCCTGCAGGCGCGGGTGCACGTCGGCTACCCGGTGCGGGTGGACAGCGCCATCGGCCTCGGCGCCCCGCCCACCCTGCGGCTCCAGCGCACGTTCGGCCGGCCCGGGCGCATCAACCGGGCCGAGCAGGTCCTGGTCTGGTCGCACTGGCTGTGGTTCCTCGTGCCCCACGGCACGGTCGCCTACCTGCTCTTCCGCCACCGCGAGCGCTTCCCGGCCGGCGCCGCGCGCATGTACGCGACGTTCGACCTCGGGCTCATCGGCTACTGGGCCGTCCCGACCGCGCCGCCCTGGTACGCCGCCCGGCAGGGCCTGATGAGCGACGGCCGCACGCCGGAGATCCGCCGGATGATGGTGGAGTACGGCGAGCAGTTCTGGAAGTCGGGGTGGCAGCCTCTCTATGGTTTGCTCGGCGGCAATCCGCTGGCTGCCATGCCCTCGCTGCACTTCGCCACATCCGTGATGGCCGCCCACCTCCTTTCGGAAGTCGGGCGGGTGCCCGGCGCGCTCGGCTGGGCCTACGCCTCGACCCTCGGCGTCGCGCTGGTCTACCTCGGGGAGCACTACGTCGTCGACCTCGCCGCCGGTCTGGCGCTGACCGAGAGCGTCCGCACGGCCGCGCCCCGCGTCGCGCCCGCCTTCCGCGCGGTCTCCCATGTCGTCGCCCGGCTGGAGGCCCGGGCCCGCTGATGGCCGAGACCACCGCCCCTCGCCTGGACGACGAGGCGCCGGTCGACGAGCCGGGCGGCACCGCCCACCAGAACGGTCACGAAGACGGCGCCCCGCGGGTCGACTTCTCGGTGCGGCGGATGGCCGTCTACGCCGGGTTCGTCGTCGCCGCGATCCTCGCCCTCTACCTCCTGCTCCCCCAGCTCACCGGCCTGGAGGACACCTGGCACCGGATCGAGGAGGGGAGCCCCGGCTGGCTCATCCTCGCGGCGCTGCTGACGGTGGGGATGTTCGGCGGCTACGTCGCGCTGTTCCAGGGCGTGTTCGTCCGCGCCGGCTCGCGGATCGACTGGCGCGAGAGCTACCAGATCACCATGGCCGGCCTGGCCGCGACGCGGCTCTTCTCGGCCGGCGGCGCCGGCGGGCTGGTGCTGATGGCCTGGGCGCTGCGCAAGTCCGGGATGGACCGGCGCACGGTCGCGGACCGGACGATCTCCTTCCTGGTCCTGCAGTACCTGATCTACATGCTGGCCCTGATCGTCTGCGGGTTCGGCCTGCGCTGGGGCGTGTTCCCGGGGCCGGCGCCGTGGTCGGTCACGGTGCTGCCCGCGCTGCTGGCGCTCCTGGCCACGGTGATCGGCCTCTCGGTCGCCTTCGTCCCCACGGACTTCGAGCGGCGCCTGCGCGGGTTCTCGTCGCGCCAGGGCCGCCTCGGGCGCACCGCGCAGCGGCTGGCCAACGTGCCGGCCGCCGCGTCGGCGGGCATGCGCGACGCGCTCGAGCACGTGCGCGAGCGCGATCCCGCCCTGCTCGGCGCCATCGCCTTCTGGACCTTCCAGATCGCCGTCCTGTGGGCCGCGTTCGAGGCCTTCGGCGACGCCCCGCCGGTCGCCGTCCTCGTGATGGCGTTCTTCGTGGGGATGCTCGGCAACCTGCTGCCGCTGCCCGGGGGCATCGGCGGCGTCGACGGCGGGATGATCGGCGCCTTCGCCGCCTTCGGGACCGACGCGGGCCTCGCGCTGGTGGCCGTGCTCGTCTACCGCGGCTTCACCTTCTGGCTGCCCACGCTCCCGGGGGCCATCGCCTACCTCCAGCTCCGGCGCACGGTCGAGCGCTGGGAGCGGACCAGGCCGCTACACTATACAAACTGAAGTATGGACATTCCGGTTGAGAATGGACGGGTGAACCACATGGCCAGCGACACCAACGAGACCATCGAGCAGGTCGTCATCATCGGCTCCGGGCCGGCGGGCTACACCGCGGCGCTGTACACCGCGCGCGCGAACCTGAACCCGCTGGTCATCGAGGGCTTCCTGTGGGGCGGGCTGCTCCAGCAGACCACCGAGGTCGAGAACTTCCCGGGCTATCCCGAGGGGATCATGGGGCCCGACATGATGCAGCAGCTGCGCGACCAGGCCGAGCGCTTCGGCGCGCGCATGCTGACCGACCAGGCCACCAAGGTCGAGCCCGGCTCCGGCAGCGAGCCGCACACGGTCTGGGTCGGCGACGAGGCCTTCAAGGCCCGCACGGTCATCCTCGCCATGGGCGCCGAGCACCGCAAGCTCGGGTGCGTGGGCGAGGAGGAGCTCGGCGGCCGCGGGGTGTCCTACTGCGCGACCTGCGACGCCGCGTTCTACAAGGACAAGCCGACGATCATCGTCGGCGGCGGCGACTCGGCGATGGAGGAGGCGATCTTCCTGGCCAAGTTCGCGTCCGAGGTCGACATCGTCCACCGCCGCGACGAGTTCCGCGCCTCGAAGATCATGCTCGAGCGCGCGCGCGCCGCGGGCAACATCCGGTTCCTGACGCCGTTCACCGTCGAGGCCTTCCACGCCGGCGAGGACGGCAAGAAGCTCGAGTTCGCGCGGCTGCGCAACGTCGAGACCGGTGAGATCGTCGAGCAGCCGATGTCCGGCGCGTTCATCGCGATCGGCCACGTCCCCAACTCGGAGATCGTCCAGGGCATCGTCGACGTCGACGAGAACGGCTACGTCAAGGTCGAGGGCCGCTCGACGCTGACCAACGTGCCCGGGATCTTCGCCGCCGGCGACCTCGTCGACCACACCTACCGCCAGGCCATCACGGCGGCGGGCTCGGGCTGCCAGGCCGCGCTGGACGCCGAGTGGTACCTGCGCGACAACCCGAACGTGCCGACCCCCGAGGCGCTCGAGAACGTGCTCAGCGTGCCGGAGTCGCACTACGCGCCGGCCGCGTCGGGCGCCCCGGCGGCGCAGCCCGCGACGGCGGCGCTGGACGCGACGGGCGCGGTGGACTAGGGCGCGGTTCCGCCACCGTCGGCGAGCAGGCCGAGCAGCTCGTCGAGGCCCGCCGGCTCGTCCGCGGGCGCGCCGTCGGTGGCGGACCGGACGAGCGCGCGCTTGCGGTCGATGACCGCCGCGATCCGCTCGTCGATCGTGTCGGCGGCCAGCAGGTACCACGCGGTGACCGCCTCGTGCTGGCCGATCCGGTGCACGCGATCCTCGGCCTGGTCGTGCGCGGCCGCCGTCCAGCCGAGCTCGACGAACGCGACGTTGGAAGCGGCGGTCATCGTCAGGCCGACCCCCGCCGCGTCCAGCGAGCAGACGATGAGCCGGCACCCGTCGTCGGTCTGGAACCGCTCGACCTCGGCGGCGCGGCCATCCGCGGCCAGCCGCCCCGTCGCGCAGGCGGCGCCCGGGAACGCCTCGAGCAGCGCGTCGCCGATCTCGCGGTGGCGCGCGAAGACGACGAGCTTCTCGCCCGTCTCGAGGAACGTCGCGATCCACTCCTTGACGCCGCCGAGCTTGCCGCGCGCGGCGACCAGCGCCAGCTGCGTGAGCTGCACGAGCGCGCGGGCCCGGCGGGCGCGCAGCTCGGCGTCGTTCCCGCGCTCGCGGATCGCGGCGGCCCGGGCGTCGTCGTCCAGGCCGGCGACCGCCTCCTCGAAGCGCGCGTCGGCCTCGGCCTGCTCGCGGATCCAGCGGGCGACGTCGGACTGCGCGAGGCCGTACTCGCGGGCGTTGCTGATCGTCACGGGGACGATCACGCGCTGCTTGGCCGGGAGCTGGCGCAGGACGTCGGCCTTGCGGCGGCGGACGAAGCAGGTCCGGCGCAGACGGCGGTTGAGCGTGTCGAGCTCCTGCCCGCGGGCGTAGACGCGCGCGAACCGCCGGGCGCCGCCGACCGCCTCGAGCCGCCCGAGGATTTTCAGCTGCGCCGCGAGCTCCTCGGGGCGGTTGAGCACCGGGGTGCCGGAGAGCAGCAGGACGATCGCGTCCTCGGGGAGCGCGGCGGCGATGGCGGTGACCGCCTGCGTCCGTCGCGCGGCCGGGTTCTTGCAGAAGTGCGACTCGTCGAGCACGAGGGCGCGCGGCGGGTCGGCGGTCGCGCCGCCGACCAGGGCGTGCGCGACCTCGTAGCTCGCGACCGAGATGTCGTGCGAGCCGGCCACGTCCGCCCCGCCGAGCCCCGCCCGCGTGCGGTGCGGCAGCCAGCGGCCGGCCTCGCGGAGCCAGTTGAGCCGCAGCGACGCGGGCGCGACGACGAGCGCGGGATAGGCGCCGGCGGCCTCGAGCGTCGCCAGCGCCTGGATCGTTTTGCCCAGGCCGGGCTCGTCGGACAGGAACGTCCGCCGCGCCCGCAGCGCGTAGTCGACCGCCGCGCTCTGAAACGGCCGCAGCGGCGCCGTGAGCCCGCCGACCGCGAGCTCGCCCGCTTCGGCGGACGACAGCGCTTCGAGCGTGTCGCCCGCGCCGGCCTGGGCCGCGGCGGCGTCGAGCGAGGGCAGGACGTCGTGGCCGCCCTGCAGCTCCGGCCGCGCCTCGAGCAGGGCGCGCAGCCCCCCGTCGTGGTGGATCGAGACCCACCACGAGTCGAACGTGCGGCTCACGACGCCGAGCCCGGTCAGCTCCGGCTCGAGGTCCGGATGGCAGCGGCGGCAGAGCCGCAGGCCGACCTCGCCGGCGGCGTTCTCGACGACCGCGACGTCGCAGCGGTGCGCGAGGCCGGCGACCGCGGCCACCGAGAGCGACGGCTGCTCGAAGCGGCCGACCCGGCTGCGGACCTCGGGGGTGGCGGTGAGCGCCTCGAGGCGGTCGAGCTCGTCGCCGAGCGCCTCCAGCGGCGCCCCGCGCGCGGGGATCCACCAGCGGTCGAGCGCCGGGTCGTGGCGGCGCTCGGGCAGCCGGTCGAGCGCGGCCCGCAGCTCGGGGTCCGGCGCCGCGGCGATGACGACCCCCGGCACGCCCGGCTTGTGCTCGCAGAAGTGCGCGACCGCGGTCGCCGCCTCCGGCAGCTGCTCGAGCGCGCCGAGCAGCCGCTCGGCCTCGGGCTCGACCGCGATCGCCGGGTGGCGCGCGACCAGCGCCCGGACGGCCCGCGCGACGACCGGCACGGCCGGCGCGCTCCACCGCTGCGGCGCCCGAGCGGGATCGTGGAGGACGTGCGGCACCGCGGCCAGTGCGTCTCTGAGGGGGTCGGCGGGCGCCGCGGTGACGACGAGGTGCGACCCCATGGGCTCGGTCCCGATCCGCATCGGCCGCCTGTCAGACCGTGCGGATGAACCGCGCGGGAACGCCCGCGACCAGCGTGCGCGGCGGGACGTCCCGATCACGCGTCGCGGCGGTCATCGCGGTTCGTTGTGTGAGGCCACGCAAGCCCTGGATCTTGGCGCGGTCGTCGGACGGCGCCCTTTTCGGTGCCGCTCGGCTGGGGCGGGACTGCGTCGGGTGAGGACGGTGGTCTTTCGAGCGCCCTCAAGTCTCCTTTCGGTGCGCTCCGAGCGGTCGAAGGAGGATCGAGGGCGCTATAGCCCACCGAATCCTCCTTTGGCGGCTGTTGGGTGAACGGAAGGAGGATCGAAGGCGCTGTCTCGCGCCGTTCCGAGACCCGCCTCCCTCACCCGACGCAGTTGACGTTCTACGCCCCGCCGGCCAGCGCCGCCCCCGTCCGCGCTCGATCTCCGCCCGGACGGCGCGTCGTGCGAGGGCCGGTGAGCCCTGGATCTTGCCGCCGTGGTCGGACGGCGTCCCCTTCGGTGCCGCTCGGCGACCGCGGGACTGCGTCGGGTGAGGACGGTGGTCTTTTCGAGCGCCCTCAAGTCTCCTTTCGGTGCGCTCCGAGCGGCCGAAGGAGGATCGAGGGCGCTATAGCCCACCGAATCCTCCTTCGGCGGCTGTTGGGTGAACGGAAGGAGGATTGAGGGCGCTGTCCCGCGCGTTCGCGAGACCCGCCTCCCTCACCCGACGCAGTTGACGTTCTACGCCCCGCCGCTCAGCGCGCCACCACCCCGCGCCGCCCGCATCAGCACCGGCGCCGGCCGGTAGCGCTCCTCCCGGTACTCGTCCTGCAGCCCGAGCAGCACGGCGAGGACCTCGATCGGCCCGATCGCGTCGCCCCGCTCCAGCGGGCCGCGCGGGTGGTTGAGGCCGAGGACCATGCCGGCGTCGACGTCCTCCGGCGTGCCGACGCCCTCGCCGACCGCGAAGCACGCCTCGTTGACGAGCTGGCAGACGATCCGCCCGAGGACCAGTCCCGGAGCGTCACCGACCCACTCGACGTGGCGCCCGAGCGAGGCGAAGAACCGCTCGGCGGCGCGCGCGGCGGCGTCCGACGTGCCGAGCGACCGCGTCAGCTCGACGAGCCCTGCGCCGGGCAGCGCGTAGAAGCCCGCGCTCGCGCCCCCGGCGTCCAGGGCGGCGAGCGGCGCGGCGTCGCAGAGCAGCACCTGCGGCCCGCCTTGGAGCGGCGGGTCGTCCTCGCCGCCGCCGCAGTCCACGATCAGGAACGGGACCTCGCCGTCCGCCTCGTCCGGGGCGGCGGCGTCCCAGCCGGCGACGACGGCCGACTCGAGCAGATCCGCGGCGAGCGCCGACTCACCGGCGATGATCACCAGCCCGTCGCCGCCGCCCGGCGCGGGCGCCGGCGGGTCCTCCGGCCGGCCGTCCGGGTACGCGTACCAGCCATGGCCGCTCTTGCGCCCGAGCCGGCCCGCGGCGACGAGGCGCTCGACCAGCGGCGACGGCCGCCAGCGCGGCTCGCCGAACGACTGCGCGAAGAACGACTTCGCGACGTCGAGGCCGACGTCGAGCCCGACGAGGTCCATCAGCTCGAACGGACCCATGCGGAAGCCGCCGCCCAGGCGGACGATCCGGTCGACCTGCTCGACGGTGGCCAGCCGCTCCTGCACGATCCGCAGCGCCTCCAGGCCGAACGGCCGGTTGCAGCGGTTGACCAGGAAGCCGGGGGAGTCGGCCGCGTCGATGACCCGCCGGCCCATCGCCTCGCCGGTCGCCCGGGCGAGCGCGAGCGCGTGCTCGCCGGACTGCTCGCCGGCCACGACCTCGACCAGCTTCATGACCGGCGCCGGGTTGAAGAAGTGCATGCCGACGACGCGTTCGGGCCGCGGGACGCCGGCGGCGATCGCCGTGACGCTCAGCGAGGAGGTGTTGGTGGCCAGCACGCAGGCGTCGCCGACCACGGCCGCCACCGACCCGAACAGCGCGCGCTTCAGATCGAGCGACTCGGGCGCGGCCTCGACGACCAGGTCGCAGCCGTCGAGCGCGGCGAGCTCGACCGCCGGCTGGAGCCGGGCCGGATCGGCGCCCTGCTTCTCCAGCCGCCCCCGCGCCGCCGCCAGCCCGCGCTCCAGCGCCGCGCCGTCCGGGTCGTGCAGCCAGGCGACCGCGCCCGACTGCGCCGCGAGCTGCGCGATCCCCGCGCCCATCGTCCCGGCGCCCAGCACGCCGATGCGGCCCGCCGCGCCGTCAGGCAAGCGCGTTCAACCCCGTCTCGGCCCGCCCGATGATCAGCTTCTGGATCTGCGAGGTCCCCTCGTACAGCGTCGTCACCCGCACGTCGCGGAAGTAGCGCTCGACCGGGTGGTCGTCGACGTAGCCCGAGCCGCCGTGGACCTGGATCGCCAGGTGCGCGCAGTTCTGGGCCGCCTCGGTGGCGTAGAGCTTGGCGATCGACGTCTCGGTGGTGTTCGGCCGCCCGGCGTCCTTCAGCGCGCCCGCGCGCCAGACGAGCAGGCGCGAAGCGTCCGTCTGCACGCGCATGTCGGCGATCATCGCCTGCACGAGCTGGAATGAGCCGATCGGGCGCCCGAACTGCTCGCGCTCCTTGGCGTAGGCCACCGACGCGTCGAGCGAGCCCTGGCAGATCCCCACGCATCCGGCGGCCACCGAGTAGCGCCCGGAGTCCAGCGCGCTCATGGCGATCTTGAAGCCCTGGCCGACCTCGCCCATCAGCGCGTCGTCGCCGACGCGCACGTCGTCCAGCGCCAGCGACGCGGTGTCGGAGCCGTGGAGCCCCATCTTCCCGTGGATCTCCTGCGAGGAGAACCCCGGGGTGTCGGTCGGCACCAGGAAGCAGGCGGTGCCGCGGTGCCCGAGCGACGGGTCGGTCTGGGCGAAGATCAGCGCGACCTTCGCGTGGTTGCCCATCGAGATCCACATCTTCGCGCCGCTGAGCGACCAGCCGCCGTCGACCTTCGTGGCGCGCGTCTTCTGGTTGGCGGCGTCGGAGCCGGTGTCGGGCTCGGTCAGCCCGAAGCAGCCGAGCGCCTCGCCCGAGCACAGCGCCGGCAGCCACCGCTGCTTCTGCTCCTCGGTGCCCCAGCGCACGATCGAGGAGCAGACGAGGCTCGTCTGCACCGAGACGACGGTCCGCATGGCGCTGTCGCCGCGCCCGACCTCCTCGACGATCAGCGCGTAGGTCACGTGGTCGAGCCCGGCGCCGCCGTACTCGCGCGGGACGATCGCGCCGAGGTAGCCCTGCGCCGCGATCTTGGCCACCAGATCGAGGTCGAAGTGATGGTTGCGGTCGTTCTCCCGCGCGCGCGGGACGATCTCGGCGTCGGTGAACTCGCGCGCCGTGTCCCGGATCAGGCGCTGCTCGTCGGAGAGGTCGAAGTCCATGGCGGGCCACGGTACCGGTGTCAGCGCCGCGCGAAGCGGACGACGCGGTCGCCGCTGCCGAGCCCCGCCACCGCGCGCTCCTCGACGGCGGCGTAGCGGCCCGGCGGCCCGGGTGGGCGTCTCAGCCACGCCACGCCGACGGTGCGCGGCAGCACCGCGAACACCTGCTCCGCGCGCAGCCCTGGATCGGTCCACACCGCCTCGCCGGCGATCCCGAAGCGGCGCTCGGGGTGCGGGCGGCGGAACTGGACGGCCATGTAGGTGGCGCCCGCCGTTCGCGGGTCGAACGGGGTGAAGACCAGGACCGGCTCGCCCTGACGCGCGCGGGCGTCGACGAACGCCGCGAGCTCGTCGTAGGCGGGCCGCCGGTTGGTCCGCTCGCTCGCCCGCACGGCGCCGACCGACATCCCCGCCAGCGCGACCGCGATCAGCCCGGCGGCCACCCGGCGCGGCGGCGCGGTGAGCGCCGCGCCGGCGAGCAGCAGGACCGCCGGCAGCGAGGGCGCGAGCGAGCGCGCCAGGAACGGCGTCCCGTCGGAGACCGCGCCCAGGAGCAGCAGCCCGAGCGGCGTGGCGACGGCCAGCGCGGCGAACAGCCCCAGCAGCCCGCGTCGCGGCGGCCGGCGCGCCGCGAACGCGGCGCCGACCGCGATCGCCCCGCCGACGAGCGCGGCCGCGAGCAGCCCCGGCACGTCGGAGAGCTCCCGGTACGGATGCCCGGGGAACGCCCGCAGCGCCTCGCGGACGTAGCCGATCGGGTCCGACGGGCCGACCGAGGCGTAGATCACCAGCGTCTCCTCGGAGCGCACGAACGGCAGCCACGGGAGGAACAGCAGCGCCGCGCCGGCGTGGGCGAGCAGGACGGCGCGTCGCTGCGCCGGGTGCGCGACCAGCGCCCAGGCGGCCTGCGCGAGGATGACCATCGCGCCCGTGTAGTGGGTGTAGACGACGGCGGCGGCGAGGACCGCCACCAGCGCCCAGCGTCCGCGCCCGCCGTCGCGCAGCGCCCCGAGCAGCGCGAGCGTCGAGAGCGCGCTGAGCAGCGCGAGCAGCGCGTACGCCCGCGCCTCGGAGCCGTAGTAGATCGCGAACGGGCTGAGCGCCCAGGCGCCCGCCGCCACGAAGCCCGCGCCCTCGCCGAACGTCCGCCGCCCGAGCGCCCACAGCGCCGGGACGAGCGCCACGGCGGCGAGCAGCGACGGCGCCCGGATCGCCGTCACGCCGCCGAGGACGTGGTCGGCCAGCCAGGCCAGCGAGAAGAACAGCGGCGGCGTGAACTCCGTGGACACCGGGTCGGTCCGGTGCAGGAGCCCGATCAGGTCGCCGAAGCTGCGCCGGACGTCGTAGAGCGTCGCCAGCTCGTCGCCGAGGAGCCCGTCGCCGGCCTGCAGGAGCCGCAGCGCCGCGGCGAGGAGGGCGAGGCCCGCGAGGGCGGCGACGCGGCGGGCCACGGCGCGGCAGACTAGACCGCCGTGTCCGCTTCCCCCGCCGAGCGCTTCGCGGCCGGCTGCCGCGCAGGCCGGCTCGACTACCAGTGGGACCCGGTCGCCGGGCGCGCCGTCTTCTACCCGCGGCTCGTCCCGGACGGCCTGCAGTGGCGGACCAGCGCGGGCCTGGGCACGGTCCACTCGACGACCACCGTCCACGTGCGCGGCGAGCCGCCGCGCAACGTCGCGCTGATCGACCTCGACGAGGGCTTCCGGATGATGAGCCGCGTCCGGGGGCTCGAACCGGACGACGTCCGCATCGGCCTGCGGGTCCGGGTGGCGTTCGAGGACGGCGTGCCGGTGTTCGAGGCCGCGCCGTGACGATCGCCATCGCCGGCGTCGCCGAGTCGGACCTCGGGGCGGCCGCGCCGGGGACCACGGCGCTCGACCTGATGGGCCAGGCGAGCGCCCGCGCGCTGGCCGACTGCGGCCTCGCGCCCGCCGAGGTCGACGGGCTCTTCGCGGCGTCGACCCAGCTGCCGATGGCCACCCTGTCGCTCGGCGAGTACCTCGGCATCCGCCCGCGCTGCTCCGACGCGACGCAGGTCGGCGGCTCCAGCTTCGTCGCCCACCTCGCCCACGCCGCCGCGGCGATCGGCGCCGGGCTGTGCGACGTCGGCCTGATCGCGTATGGATCGACGCAGCGCCTGGTCGGCCGCAGCAGCGCGTCGGTGCAGGAGCGCGATCCCTACGAGGCGCCCTACGCACCGTTGCTGCCGGTCTCGGCGTACGCGCTGGCCGCCGCGCGCCACATGCACGAGTTCGGCACCACCCGCGAGCAGCTCGCCGAGGTCGCGGTCAGCGCTCGCGCCTGGGCGAACTCGAACCCGAAGGCGTTCAAGCGCGGCCCGCTGGGCATCGACGACGTCCTCGCCGCGCCGATGATCTCCTCGCCGCTCGGCCTGCGCGACTGCTGCCTCGTCACCGACGGCGGCGCGGCCGCCGTGGTCTGCTCGGCCGAGCGGGCGCGGGCGCTGGCCCGGCCGCCCGTCGCGGTCCTCGGCGTGGGCGAGGCGCAGTCGCACCGCCACATCTCCTCGATGCCGGACCTCGTCCGCACGGCGGCGGCGGACTCCGGGGCGCGGGCGTTCGCCCGGGCGGGTCTCGGACCCGGGGACGTCGACGTCCTGCAGCTCTACGACGCCTTCACGATCACCCCGATCCTCTTCCTCGAGGACCTCGGGTTCTGCGCCAAGGGCGAGGGCGGCGCGTTCGTGGAGGGCGGGCGCACGGCGCCCGGCGGGCCGGTCCCGATGAACACCAACGGCGGCGGCCTCTCCTACCAGCACCCCGGCATGTACGGGCTGCTGGCGATCGTCGAAGCCGTCCGCCAGCTGCGCGGCGAAAGCGGGGACCGCCAGGTGGCCGGCGCGGAGGTGGCGCTCGTGCACGGCGACGGCGGCGTGCTCTCGAGCCAGTGCACCGCGCTGCTCGGCGGGCCGGCCACCTTCTAGAGCGCTACGATCGGACGCTCTGGACGCGTTCTCGATCATCGTGGCGGCCGGGCTGGGCGGGCTGATCGTGGTCTTCCTGCTGATCGGCTGGCTGTACCCCGGCTCGGGCGCGGACGTCCTGGACTGGAAGCCGACGCGCTCGCCCGAGGTCGAGGCCCAGAACGAGATGGACGACGTCGCCCAGATGATCGCCGCGCAGAACGAGATGCGCCGCCGCCGGGGCGCCCGCGAGCGCACCGAGGCCGAGGTCAAGGCCCAGGTGGACGCCGACCGCGACGAGATGAACGCCCGCGCCGCCGCCTACGCCGCCGAGCGCCGCGCTTCCGGCCGCCCGATGGACAAGCGCGACATCTAGGGCACGATGGCGCGCGTCCTCATCGTCGGCTGCGGCTGCCGCGGGCAGGCGCTCGCGCGCGAGCTGGTGGCCGCCGGCCACGCGGTCCGCGGCACCACGCGCGACCCGGCCAACGGCCCGGCGATCGCCGCCGCGGGCGCGGAGCCCTACGTCGGCGACCCGGACCGAATCGCGACGCTGATGGAGGCGATCGCCGGCACGACGATCGTCTGCTGGCTCATGGGCACCGCCGACGGCCCCGAGCTGCACGGCGGCCGGCTGCGCATGCTCTTCGAGAAGATCGTCGACACCCCGGTGCGCGGCGTCGTCTACGAGCCGGCCCCCGGCACGGCCGGCGAGGAGGGCCGGCGGGTCGCGCAGCAGGCGCACGAGACGTGGCAGATCCCGCTCGAGGTCCTCGAAGCGAACCCCGCCGAGCACGCCGCCTGGACGTCCGCCGCGGCGTCCGCGGTGGCCCGTCTCCTCAGGTAGACTGGCGCGCGCGAAACTTGTAAAAGCCGGTCGGATTTATCCAAGAGGAGGCTGAGCGTGGCCGATTACGCGAAGGACGTGCTGGTCGACACCCAGTGGGTGCAGGACCATCTCGACGACGACTCGATCCGCATCGTCGAGGTCGACGAGAACCCGGCGCTCTACGCCGAGGCCCACATCCCCGGCGCGATCGGGTTCGACTGGAAGAAGGACCTGCAGGACCAGCTCAAGCGCGACTTCCTCGGCCCGGAGGCGTTCGGCGAGCTCTTCGGCTCGCGCGGCATCTCCAACGACCACACGATCGTGCTCTACGGCGATCGCAACAACTGGTTCGCCGCCTACACGTACTGGTACCTGAAGTACTACGGGCACGACGACGTCAAGCTGATGAACGGCCCGCGGGAGCTGTGGATCTCCGAGGACCGGCCCACGTCGACCGACGTGCCGTCCTTCGAGGCCACCACCTTCACCGCCCAGGCCGGCGACGACTCGATCCGCGCCAAGCGCGACGAGGTCCTCTCAGAGCTGGACGCCGAGACCCGGCTCGTCGACGTCCGCTCGCCGCAGGAGTTCTCCGGCGAGCTCATCGCGATGCCCGGCTACGAGCAGGAGGGCGCGCAGCGCGCCGGCCACATCCCCGGCGCCGCGTCGGTGCCATGGGCGCAGTCGGTCACCGAGAACGGCACCTTCAAGTCGGCCGACGAGCTCGAGAAGCTCTACACCGACAAGGGCGTCATCAGCGGCGACACGGACATCATCGCCTACTGCCGCATCGGCGAGCGCTCGGCGCACACCTGGTTCGTGCTCCACGAGCTGCTCGGCCGCGACAACGTGCGTAACTACGACGGCTCGTGGACGGAGTGGGGCAACCTCGTCGACGTGCCGGTCGAGAAGGGCTAGGCGCCCGGCGCAAGTCCGCTTGCGCCAGAAGGGCCATCCGGGCGGGGCGGCGAACCCGTACCCCGTCCGTCTGGCCCGGATGGGCGTAGACGTCGTGAACGGCGAGCGGCCCGCGTGGCCGCTCGTGGTTCACAACAGCCCTTCCACCTTGTCGAGCAGCGTCCGCACGATCCTCGCGGTGGCGCCCCAGATCAGCGTCTCGCCGATCGTGTAGGTGTCGGTCCGGAACGGGACGCCCTTGCGAACCAGGCGGCGCATCCCGTGGCCGTCGCGCACGTCGGAGAGCCGCAGCTCGAGCACTTCGGCCACCTCGGCGGCGGCGGGGACCCACTCGAAGCCCGCCTCGATCACGCCGACGAACGGGTAGATCCGGTAGTTGGTGACGATGGTCGGCGTCGGCTCCAGCGCGCCGGCCAGCGTGACGCCCTCCGGCGGGAGGCCGATCTCCTCCTGGGTCTCGCGCAGCGCCGTGGCCCGCAGGTCCTCGTCGCCCTCGTCCTGGCGCCCGCCGGGGAAGGAGATCTCGCCGGCGTGGGAGCGCAGGTCGTCGCGGCGCTTGGTGAAGACGGCGGTGATCGCGCCCGTCGGGTCGCGGTACAGCGGGACCAGGACGGCGGCGTCGGTGCGGCCGTGGACGTCGAGCGACGCGGCCGCCTCCGGCGTCAGCAGCAGCGGCGCCAGCTCGCGCGCGAGTTCCCCCGCCGTGCTCAGGCCAGCTCGACCCGCTCGTCGAAGGCGACCTCGCCCTCGAGCGTCCGGTGGACCGGGCACTTGGCGGCGATGACCTGCAGGCGCTCGATCTGCTCGCTCGTCAGGTGGTCGGGCATCCGCATGACGAGCGTGAACTTCGTCGGGCAGCCGCGCTCGGCGGGCTTGTAGTCGCAGTCGACCTCGAGGCCGCTGACGTCCCAGCCCTTGCGCTCGGCGTACATCTCCATGGTGATCGCCGTACAGCTGGCCAGCGACGCGGCCAGGAGCTCCTGCGGGCTCGGGCCGCGATCCTCGCCGCCCATGTCCTCGGGCTCGTCGGCCAGGAAGCGGTGGTTGCGGACCTGGAGGTCGTGCGTGTACTTGGAGGAGGCGCGCCGCGCGAGTGCTCGCATAGGAAGAGGACTCTAGAGCCCGGCGTCCCGCGGGTCGTCCAGTGGGTTGAAGAGCATCCCGGTCAGGACCTTCGGGAAGAAGTACGTCGACTTCGGCGGCATGACCTCGCCGGCCGCCGCGATCTCGCGGACCTGCTCGACCGGGCTGGGGCGCAGGAAGAACGCGGCGTCGTAGGTGCCGTCGAGCACCAGCTGCAGCGCCTCGTCGTCGGTGCGCGAGTAGCCGAGCCCTTCGAGGTGCGAGATCGCCTCGTCGGTGAGCCCGAGCGGCCCCTTGAGCAGCAGCGCCTCGAGGATCGCGGTGTCCAGCCGGCGGTAGGCGGGGGAGTGGTCGGCCAGCAGCTCGTCGGCGATCGCCTGGTCCTTCAGCGTCAGGCGGAACGCCTTCTGGAAGTGGGCGTCGATGTAGCCGAGCTGGAGCGGGCCGTCGCCCGCCGGCGGGGCGAGCTCGGCGTGCTCGATCGGCTCGATCTCGAAGCTCTCGCGCAGCGCGGCGGCCAGCAGCTCGTGCTGGTCGGCGGACAGGCCGCGGACGAGCCGGTGGGTCGGGAAGATCGTCAGGCCCGGGTCCTGCAGCGCCACCAGGCACATCAGCACGAAGTCGTGGCCGCCCGTCCCGCCGATCTCCTCCTGGTGGACGCGCGCGGTCTCGTAGCGGTGGTGCCCGTCGGCGATCAGCAGCTCGGTCGGCGCCAGCGCCTGGCGGACCTGCTCGACCGTGGTCGGGTCGCCGACGCGCCAGAGCCGGTGGCGGGTGCCGTCGGGGTCGGTCACCTCGCCGGCCGGCGGCTGCGCGGTGACGGCCTCGACGGCGCGCCAGGCGGCGCCGTCCGGGTCGTCGTAGAGCGAGAAGATGGGGGAGAGGTTCGCGTCGGTCGCCCGGGTGAGGCGCAGCCGGTCCTCCTTGGGGCCGGGGTGCGTGCGCTCGTGGGGCCGGATCCGCCCCGGGCCGTACGCCTCGACGCGCACGCGCGCGAAGATGCCGTGGCGGGTGCGCTCGCGGCCGTCGGGCCCCGTGTAGTCCTGCGCGAGGACCCACAGCGCCGGGTCCTCGTCCTGCACCAGCACTCCCTCGGCGCGCCAGCGGGCGAACAGCGCGGCCGCGTGGGCGTAGTGGTCCGCGGCGGGGTCGTCCGGCTCGGGGAGGTCGATCGCCACGACGTTGTGCGGCGACCGCGCGAGCAGCGCGGCGCGCTGCTCGGGGTCGATCACGTCGTACGGCGGGGCGGTGACCGCGTCGAGGTCGGCGGGGTCTGCGAGCGCGTAGTGCAGGGCGCGGAGGGGCTGGACGTCGGCCACGTCCGCGAGGCTAGTACAGCGGCCGGTCGGCTAGCTGCGGCGCCCGAAGTCCGTCGTGTAGGTCGCCCCGCGGGAGGCCGCGGAGAGGCGGACGGGCGTGCCGAGCGCGACGCCGATGCCGATCTCGCGGAAGCCGCCGTTGAGGATGTTGGCCCGGTGGCCGGGCGAGTGCATCCACGCGCTGACGATGCGGCGCGGGGTGGCCAGGCCGCCCGAGCCCCAGGCGATGTTCTCGCCGATCGACCAGCGCCGGGCGAAGCGGGTGTAGCCCGTGCCCTTGACCCGGGTCGTCATCGTGCTGCCGGTCGGGGAGGTGTGGTCGAAGAAGTTGTGGCGCGACATGCTGGCCGAGTGGCGGGCGGCGGCGTGACGCAGGCGGCGGTTGGAGCGCAGCGGGCGCAGGCCGTGGTTCGCGCGCTCGCGGTTGAGCAGGCAGAGGACGGCGCGGCGGACCTGCTTGGCGTGGCCGGCGGAGGGCATCCGCTTGGCGCCCTTGCAGCGCGCCTCGGCGGCGGCCGGCGCAGCGGCGATCATGACCATCGCGACGACGGTGGCGAACAGCGTGGGCAGAGCGGTGAGGCGAAGACGGAGCATCGAGCGACCTCCTGGCAGGCGTGGACTCGGGCGTCGGTCCGCAGTGCTGTGGTGCTCAGCCCGAATCCGCGCATGCGCGGCTCCTTCGACGGCCCGGCTGGCTCCTCCATGGAGCTCCGTGGCTTTGCGTCCCGCCCTCGCGAGCGGTTTGCCATTTCGGGTGAGGCGGACCTCTTGGGAAAGGTGATCGACGCGTCCTTGCGAGGCTTGAGCGACATAAGCGATCGAGGGCGCGTACTGTCCGATCGTGATGCGAACATGTGTTCGTGTCGCATCCCGCCTACCTCCGCGACAAGGCGCGCGCGCTGCGGGTCGAGCGCGGGATGACGATCGACGAGCTGGCCGAACGGCTGGCGCTGCCGCGGACGACGATCTACTACTGGGTCCGGGACCTGCCGATCCCGACGACGACGCGCCAGTCGGAAGCGCAGCGCCGAGGAACCGAGGCGTCACGCCTGAAGCACGCGCGGATCCGCGACGACGCCTACGATCGAGGCGTCACTGAGTTCGATGATCTCGCTAGCGAGCCGACGTTCCGTGACTTCGTCTGTCTCTACATCGCCGAAGGCACGAAGCGCGATCGCAACAAGGTGGCGATCACGAACTCGGACCCGGCCGTCATCTCAATGGCGGACCGCTGGCTTCGTCGGCTGGCCGATCGGCCGCTCCTCACCTACTGGGTCCAGTACCACGCGGATCAGGACCTCGCGGAGCTCAAGCGCTTCTGGAGCCACCGCGTGGGCGTCGCCCCTGAAGCGATCCGCTTTCAACGGAAGTCGAACAGCAATCAGCTGACGGGAAGGTCATGGCGGTCCGAGCACGGCGTCTTGACGATCGCCGTCTGCGAGACGGTGCTGCGAGCCCGGCTGCAGGCCTGGATCGATCTCATCCGCGGCAGCTGGCAATAGACTCGAAAGCTCGGGGCGTAGCTCAGCCTGGTGGAGTGCTCGGTTTGGGGCCGAGAGGTCGCCGGTTCGAATCCGGCCGCCCCGATTGCACCGCATCACCGCCCACAGCACCGCGGGCTACGAAGCCCCCATCGGCCTGTCCGCCGATCCCGTGGTCTTCACGCTCGTCAACGGGCAGCTCGCGGTGCTGCTCGCGCGCCGACTCGAAGAGCCGCAGGTCGGGTCGTTCGCGCTGCCCGGCGGGTTCGTCGGGACCGACGAGTCGCCCGAGGAGACCGCCGAGCGCAAGCTGCGCGAGAAGACCGGCGTCGGCTCCGTGCACCTCGAGCAGCTGCGGACCTACGCCGACCCGGCGCGCGACCCGCGCGGGTGGCTGCCGTCGATCGCCTACCTCGCGCTCGTGCGCCCCGAGTCGCTGCCCGAGGACTCGCCGGCCGACCGCGACGCGTCGTGGCATCCCGTCGCGGCGCTCCCGCCACTCGCGCTCGACCACGCGCGCATCGTCGACGACGGGCTCTGGCGCCTGCACGCGCGCGTCGCCGAGAAGGCGTGGTTCATCGCCAAGGGCGGCGGCCTGCTGCCGGAGCGCTTCACGCTCGGCCAGGCGCAGCGGCTCTACGAGGCGCTGCGCGGCGAGCCCGTCGACACCGCGAACTTCCGCCGCGACGTCAAGGCGACGGGCCTGCTCGTCGAGACGGGCGAGATGCACTCCGAGGGCCCCGGCCGCCCAGGGATGCTCTACCGCCGCGCCGAGGTCGACGTGCCCCCGGCCGTCCCGGCGCCTACCCTTCCGGCAGGCCCCCGTAGCTCAGCTGGATAGAGCGGCTGCCTTCTAAGCAGCGGGTCGCAGGTTCGAGTCCTGCCGGGGGCGTCCGGGAATGCCTGCTGAGCGGCCAGTTCGCCGGGATCGGCACCTACCGCTCCCGGCGTCATTGGGTCTGACAGACTCAGCAGGCACGCCGGAAACGCGTCTAGCGGCCGGGATGGCTCCTTCGACGCGCACAGCCTGGAGGCCGTCGAAGGTTTCGAAAACGTGGGCGTAGGCACGTAGGCACAGCGCAGGGGAATGGCCCTGAAGCGGGCGACCCTCACCACGGGGAGCCCTGAACGGATCAGCAGCGAAGCGGGCGAATGCCGAAGGTCGTACACCCGCCTCCGGCGCATTGGGTCGCCATACGCGCTTACGCCAGTTCGCGTCCTGAGTCTGCGTCCACGCCTTGCCGTCGCGGTTCCGGAAGACCCGCGCCGTAGGCGCGGGGTCGCCCGGAGGCCTCACGCTCAGGTTCGAGGGGCCAAACTCGACGTTTCACCGGCTGGCAGTCGAGGGCGGTGGCCCTTACTACCGATGGCTGAGGTCGCCGCCGATGGGACGTCCCGGCGCGTAGTTACGACGGCGAAGCCAACGTCAGTGGCTAATCACCAGGGGGCGGCTTCCGACCCTGATGTCCGCTGGGCTGTCAGTGTCGAGGCGACAAGCTTGCGCCCGGCATGAGCAAAGGCGTTCTGCGCACTGCGCAGCTGGTCGATCTTGGCCAAGTACACGGTGTTGTCGGCGTCAGTAACGGCTTCACCGGCCTCATGCAGCCATTGGACGCAGTCAACAAAGGCCTTGCGCGCTGGGCTATCAGATGCCAGACGAAGCGCGATCCGCCCTTCGGCGGTCACAGCGTCCATCCACGTCGCCATGAAGTCGGAGGCGAGGGCTTCCCGCTCGCCGGGACTTCCCGCCGACGGCACCTTATGAAGGGCGTTCATCCGGTCCAGGACGATGAAGCAGGCCTGCAAGGAGGCCGTCGCTACGTCAAGTGTCGCGCGCAGTTCTTGTAGGTCCCGCATCGCTCGGTCGTGACGCAGTTCACGTTCCTGACGCGCTGCGTCATGCTCCAACTGCCTCGCCTGCCTGTCCGCGTCGTGTTTCAACTGCTCGGTTTGTCGCGTGGCGGCTCGCCTTGCTGTGATGATCGCCGCGACGATGGCACCGCCAGCCGCAATCAGAGCGACCACGAGGGCGAGCGCAACCGCAAGCTCTGGGCTGAGACCTGGATTCTTCGTAGCGGCGAGCATTCAGACAGCTCATATCACCGGGAGGGGGATCGGACTCCGTCTGGGCTGGATAGCTCGCACCAGCACAGCGGCGTTGCATCGGACGTGCACGACGCTCCGGCACACGTAGGCTGCGGGTCGAAAGCTGCGGGCGTGCTGCCGGCAACGGCAGGCGGTGCCGTGACCACAGGTACCCTAGGGGCACCCGCAGCGCAGCTACGTCGCTCCGGTTGCGTCGGCTAGGTAATTGATGAAGGCGCCGGTCCAGTAGATCGTCAGATTCACAACACCTTCGGGGACTGGCTCTGAATCGGGTGCCTTACCGTGGGCGCCGCTGAGCGAGTCGCGGAGGGACGACGAGCGCTTCAAGAGCGTGTCGAGGGCTTCCGGGACTCCTTCGAGTTGTGAAGGCACGAGTCCGGAGTTCCGGAAGCTCTTCGCGAGCGCAGAGAGGCGGTCGCCCTTCAATCCTGCCGCCTTCATGGCTGCTTCCAGCGCGGCATGGGCATCGGTGATCGCGGCTTCGCGTTCACCTTCCCCTCCGCGCATGTGGAGGAGAGCGGCGCGGTAGCTCCTATCTACTTCCTGCCAGCCAGATCGGCTGGTCACCAGGAGCGCTGGGCCGACGACGGCTTCGTCAAGCGCGGGCGTGCCGATTCGGCGAACCTGTCCACCGTCGATCCGGTAGCCGAAACGGTGGCGGACGAAGACAGCGTTGATTCGCTGCTCAACACCCGGATATGCTTGGGCGTCTTGCCGTCCGCCGGGTAGGTTGTACGTCCAAGTCGTCGAGGCCTCCTCCGCGATCATCTCCACTAGGTCGAGAACATCGCTCACCGTGCCAGTGTTGGAGGAAATCCACTTTGGGACGGTGTAGGCAGTGCTGAGCCAGGTGTAGAACTCATGTGTGCCGAGGTGCTGCGTGAGCCGCGCTGACACCCGCTTGTCGAATTGAGTTCCGGCGGGCATCGCCTGCGCCGCCTCCTCATAGATGCTGCGGAGCGCAGTGATCAGCGTAGGCGGTAGTCGGTCGAACTCCAACGGCCCGAGCGAGCCGGTCTCAGCCATCTTGACTCGGTCGCTGTAGTGCAGGTCAGGCACTTTGCTCGCTCAGCATAAGCCCGCCGCCGGACGGCGCGTCTCCCAGCCCCTCCAAGGCAGACCCCGCGCGCTCGAAGAGGGCTAACGTTTGCCCGGATGGCGGACCCGCCCGGCCGGCCGGACCAGGACGCGCTGCGCGCGGCGCAGCGCGCCGCGCTGCGCGACGACCCCGCGCGCGCCGGCGCGCGGGCGCACTTCCGCGCGATGGGGATCGACCCCCAACGTCTCGGCGGTCCGATCGTCGGCGTCGCGTCGACGTGGACCGGGACGATGCCGTGCAACATCAACCAGCGCGCGCTGAGCGATCACGTCGCCGCGGGCGTCGAGGCGGCGGGCGGGGTGGCGCTGCCGTTCAACACGATCGCGGTGTCCGACAACCAGTCGCAGGGGACGCCCGGGATGCGCGCCTCGCTGGTGTCGCGCGAGGTGATCGCCGACTCGATCGAGCTGATGGTCCACGCGCACGACTTCGACGCGGTGGTCTGCCTCGTCGGCTGCGACAAGACGGTGCCCGCGGCGCTGATGGCGCTCGCGCGGGTCGACAAGCCGGCGGTGGTCCTGGGCAGCGGCCCGATGCGCGCCGGCCGGTACCGCGACCGCGCGGTGACGATCCAGGAGGTGTGGGAGGCCGTCGGCGCCTTCGAGCGTGGCGGCATCGAGCGCGAGGAGCTCGACGCTCTCGAGCGCCAGGCGTGCCCGGGCCCCGGCACGTGCGCCGGCCACTTCACCGCCAACACCATGGCGGTGGCGCTCGACTGCCTGGGGATCTCGATCCTCGGCGACGGGCTGATCGCCGCCGACGAGACCGCCGCCAAGGCCGCGGCGGCCGAGCGCGCCGGCGCGCTGGCGACCGCGCTCGCGCAGCAGCAGGGCCCCACCGCGCGCGCGTTCCTGGACCGGCGCGCGCTGCTCAACGCGATGGCG
>DASVQH010000055.1:0-4872 GCA_036389195.1 Solirubrobacteraceae bacterium | reverse complement strand
GCGCCGGCTCTTCGACGCCGGCGCCACGACCGCCCTGCACTACGCCGAGGTCATCCGCCGCCCCGGCGACTACTCGGCCTACTCGATCCGCACGCCGTGGCAGATCCCCAGCTACCAGTCGACCCACATCCGCCAGCTCCGCGAGCTCGCCGCGATGACCGGCGACGCCCGGTTCGAGACGCTCGCCGAGCAGTTCGAGGACGACCTGGAGGCGGCCGAGGCCAGAGGGTGAGGCGCCCGCCGACGCAATGACACGTTCGTGCGATGCCGTAGGCTCCCGCGCAGCGCGAGGATTGCCACCATGTCCGCCTTCTCACGGGGATTCCACGGACGCCGCGAGGCCGGCGTCGACCCGGCCCGCATCCCGCCCGGGCAGTACCTGACGCGCGACTTCCCCGTCCTCTCGGCCGGCCCGACCCCGCGGACGCCCGAGGCCGTCTGGTCGCTGGAGATCGACGGCGCGGTCGGCGAGCCGGCGCGCTGGTCGTGGGAGGAGATGATGGCGCTCCCCCAGGAGACCTTCACGGTGGACATCCACTGCGTCACGAAGTGGTCCAAGCTCGACACGGAGTGGACGGGGGTCTCCCTCGACACGCTGCTCGAGCACGTCGAGACCGACGCGGACTACGTGACCGCGTGGTGCGACGGCGACTACACGACGAACCTCCCGCTCGAGGACCTGCAGGGCGGGCGCGCCTGGGTCGTCCACACCTACGACGGCCAGCCGCTCGCCGCCGCGCACGGCGGCCCCGCGCGGCTCCTGGTCCCGCACCTGTACTTCTGGAAGAGCGCGAAGTGGCTGCGGCGGCTCACGCTGACCTTCGACGACGAGCCCGGCTTCTGGGAGGCGGCGGGCTACCACAACTACGGGGACCCGTGGCGCGAACAGCGCTACTGGAGCGATTGACCCCGCCGGCCCGTGTCGTCTGGCGCTTCGCGACCGTGGCGGCCGTCGTGCCGGAGTCGCCGCGGGCATGCACCCTCGATCTCGACGTCCCCGGCTGGCCGGGGCATCGCGCGGGCCAGCACGTCGACGTCCGGCTCACGGCGGAGGACGGCTACCAAGCCGAGCGCTCCTACTCGATCGCCTCGCCGCCCGAGGCCGGGCGGGTGCAGCTGACCGTCGAGGTCGTCGAGGACGGCGAGGTCTCGCCCTACCTGGCCGAGGAGCTGCGCGCCGGCGACACGCTGGAGCTGCGCGGACCGATCGGCGGGCACTTCACGTGGTCGGTCGACGAGGGCGGGCCGCTGCTGCTGGTGGCCGGCGGCTCGGGCCTCGTCCCGCTGATGGCCATGCTCCGCCACCGGGCGGTGCACGCGAGCGCGGTCGACACCTGGCTGCTCGTGTCGGCGCGCTCGCACGAGGACCTGCTCTACCGCGACGAGCTGGCCGCGCTGAGCCCGCCGGCCGGCCTGCGCGTCGAGCGCACGTACACGCGCTCGCCGCCGCCGGGCTGGACCGGCTGGGCGCGCCGCGTCGACGCGGCGATGCTCTCCGAGCTGGGCGCGCCGCTCGGCGCGCGCTGCTTCGTGTGCGGCCCGACGCCGTTCGTCGAGGGCGTCTCGGACCTGCTGCTCGCCGCGGGGCACGACTTCCGCCACATCCACGCCGAGCGCTTCGGCCCCACCGGAGGAGAATGAGATGGCCGACGACGACCAGCACACCGACGGCAACGCGATGGCGGGGATGCTCTCCGCGCTGATCACGTTCGACCCCACCACCGTGATGCGGCGCTGCCAGTCCTGCGGCTCTGACCGGGTGATCGCCGACCATCGCGCGTACCACGGCGCGGGCATGGTGCTGCGCTGCCCGAGCTGCGACGACATCGCCATGGTCGTGGCCGAGGCCGCCGGCGGCGTCACCGTCGAGCTGCGCGGGGCCTACCGGGTGGCGGTCGCGGTCTGATGGCGGCCGCGGCGCGGTGACGACGACGGCCGGCGGGGCGTCGGTCGCCGGGGGCCGGACCGCGTGGGCGCGCAACCTGGCGGCCCCGGTGCGGGGCTTCCTGCACGCGGAGAACGACGGGGCGCTGGGGATCGCGGTGGCGATCGCCGCGGCGCTCGTCTGGGCCAACCTCGCGCCGGACGGCTACGCCTCGCTGTGGGGCACGCGGCTGAGCGTGGCCCTCGGGCCGCACGAGCTGGGGATGAGCCTGCGCGAGTGGGTCAACGAGGGGCTGATGGCGCTGTTCTTCCTCGTCGTCGGGCTGGAGGCCAAGCGCGAGCTGGACGTCGGCGAGCTGCGCGAGCGCGCGCGGCTCGCCATCCCGGTGGTCGCCGCCGTCGGCGGCATGGCCGCGGCCGCCGGGATCTACCTGGCGATCAACGCGGGCGGGCACGGCGCGCGCGGCTGGGGCGCCGCCGTCTCGACCGACACGGCGCTGGCGCTCGGCGCGCTGACCGCGGTGACGCGCGGGGTCGCGGTCCGCCTCCGGGTCTTCCTGCTCACGCTGGTGGTCATCGACGACCTCGCGGCGCTGCTGCTCATCACGCTCGGCTACACCGACGCCGTGTCCGTGATGGCGCTCGGGGTGGCCGCCGCGCTGTTCGGCGCCCTGGTCGCGCTGCGCTACGCGGGCGGGACGTGGCGGGGGCCGGCCGTCGTGTTCCTGGGCGTCGGGCTGTGGGTGGCGCTGCACGAGTCCGGGGTCGATCCGGTCGTCACCGGCCTCGCCGTCGGCCTGGTCATCAGCGCCTACCTGCCCTCGCGCGACGACCTGGAGCGCAGCACCGCGCTGGCCCGGTCCTTCCGCGAGCAGCCGTCGCCCGAGCTGGCCTACTCCGCGCGGGCCAGCGTGACCTCGGCGATCTCGCTCAACGAGCGCCTGCAGTACCGGCTGCACCCCTGGACGAGCCGGGCGATCGTGCCGCTGTTCGCGCTCGCCAACGCGGGCGTGCACCTCGACCGCGAGCTGGTGGCGCGGGCCGTCCGCTCGCCGGTCACGCTCGGCGTCGTGGCCGCCTACGTCGTGGGCAAGCCGGTGGGGATCCTGCTCTCCTCCTGGATGGCCACGCTCTCGGGGCGCGGCCGAGCCGCCCGGACGACGACCTGGCCGGGCCTGGTGGTGGCCGGCACGTCGGCCGGGATCGGCTTCACCGTGTCGCTGCTGGTGGCCGCGCTGGCCTTCGAGGGCGAGCTGCTGGAGGAGGCGAAGATCGGGATCCTGGCCACCGCCGCGATCTCACCCCTGCTGGCTTGGGTCGCGTGGCAGGTCACCGTCCGGCTCCCGGACGAGACCCGCGCCCGCAACCGCCGCGGGCTCGCCCCGGCGCTGCTCGACCTCGCCGAGGAGGTCGACCCGGAGCGCGACCACGTCCGCGGCGCGCCCGACGCGCCGGTGACGATCGTGGAATACGGCGACTTCGAGTGCCCGTACTGCGCCGCGGCCGCGCCGGCGGTCGCCGAGGTCCTCGAGCAGTTCCCCGGCGAGGTGCGCCACGTCTGGCGCCACCTGCCCCTGTCCGACGTCCACCCCCGGGCGGCCATGGCCGCCGAGGCCGCCGAGGCGGCCGCCGGCCAGGGTGCGTTCTGGGAGATGCACGACCGGCTGCTCGCCGACCAGGGCCGGCTCTCGGGGATGGACCTCGTGCGCCACGCGTCGGAGCTCGGCCTCGACACGGCGCGCTTCGCCGACGACCTGCACCACCACCGGTTCGCCGAGCGGGTGACCGACGACGTGCGCAGCGCCGACGAGAGCGGGGTGTCGGGGACGCCGACCTTCTTCATCAACGGGCGGCGCCACGCCGGCGCGTACGACACCGAGGCGCTGGCGGGCGCCGTGCGGGCTGCGCCGCGCGCCGGCGTCCCGGCTCAGGCGGCCTGAACGCGGATCATCCAGACCTGCTTCTCGAGCGTCGCGACGACGCCGTGCAGCAGGTCGGCGGTGACGGTGTCGACGTCCTCGAGGCGGTCCATCCGCTCGCGGATCAGGCCGATGGCGTCGGTGAGGATCGCGGTCAGCGCGCCGATCAGCTCCTGGTCGCGCTGGGGGCCGGCTTCGAGCGAGTGCAGCTCGCTGCGCTCGGCGACCGTCGCGGAGCGCCCGTCCGGCGCGTGGCCGAGCGCGACCGCGCGCTCGCCGACGGCGTCGGCGGCGTCGCGCCACTCGTCGATCATCTCGTCGAGCTGGAGGTGCAGCGACCGGAAGTTCGGCCCGACGACGTTCCAGTGCGCGTGCTTGCCGATCAGCGAGAGGTCGATCAGCGCGACGAGGACGCGCTGGAGGTCGGCGCCGAGCGCCTCGCGGTCCGGGTGGCGCAGCGTGGGGTGGTGGTCCTGGCTGAGCACGTGGGTCATGCCGCCGAGCGTCCCGCCGCGCGCGCCCGCGCGCAATCGCATGACCGTGCGATCTCAGCGCAGCTCGACGACCACGTTGGTCGACTTCACGACCGCGTAGGCGGTGTCGCCCGGCTTGAGGTCCAGCTCGTCGGCCGCCTCGCGCGACATCAGCGAGACGATCCGGTAGGGCCCGCACGCCAGCTCCACCTGGGCCATCACCTTGTCCTTGGTGACGGTCAGCACCGTGCCGTCGAGCGTGTTGCGCGCGCTCGACCGCGGGCGCACGCCGCGCTCGGCGCGCAGCCGCGCGACCTCGGCCACGGGCAGGAACCGCTGGCCGCCGCGGCGCTCGAAGGTCACGCGCCCCGCCCGCTCCCAGCGGCGCAGCGTGTCGATGCTCACGCCGATCGCCGCCGCGGCGGCGCCGATGCGCATGACGCCGGTCTCGTCGTCGGCGGCCATGCGCCGGATCGTACGACTGATGACCCGGCCGCGCCCCGGGTAGCGGAAGGCGGCACGCCACTCGACCCCAGGAGGCGGCGATGTTCGAGGTCCATACCGCTTTGCCGGTCATCAAGACCGCGACCCCGCCG
>DASVQH010000054.1:0-27236 GCA_036389195.1 Solirubrobacteraceae bacterium | reverse complement strand
CCACAAGTCTCAAGCTGCACTGCAGCTTGACGACTCATATCTCCTGGCGCTTGCCAAGCAGGGCAACCCAGACGCGTACGACCAGCTGGTCCGGCGCTACTACTCGTTCGTGCGCCTGAAGGCGTCGTCGTACTTCCTGATCGGCGGCGACTCCGACGACCTCATCCAAGAGGGCCTCGTCGGGCTCTACAAGGCGATCCGCGACTTCCGGACCGACCGCGAGTCCTCGTTCCGGAACTTCGCGGAGCTCTGCATCACGCGCCAGATCATCACCGCGGTCAAGACGGCGACTCGCAACAAGCACACGCCGCTCAACGGCTACGTGTCCTTCTCCTCCTCGCCGGCCGGCGCGGGCGAGGGCGAGGCCACGCTCGACGAGGTCCTGCCGGGCGCGCCCGCGCACGACCCGGTCAACCAGGTCATCTCCTCCGAGGAGCTGCGCTCGCTCGTCGCCCACATGTCGACGGCGCTCTCGGACCTCGAGTCCCGCGTGCTCTCGCTCTACCTCGACGGGCACTCCTACACGGCGGTCGGCGAGATGCTCGACTGCGACTGCAAGACCGTCGACAACGCGCTGCAGCGGGTCAAGCGCAAGGTCGGGACGCATCTGCGCTCGCGCACCGTGCTGTTGTAGCTTCAAGAGGCGTGTCCACCCTCGCCATCGTCGTCCTCGTCGTCGTCGCGATCATCGTCCTGCTGGCCGTGGGCGGCGCGATCGCCCGGCGCCGCCAGCTCGACCGGAACACCGGCGCGTTCGAGGCCGAGCTCGAGCAGGTCAACGCCGATCTCGCGCAGGCGCGCGCCGAGGACCGCGGTTGGGAGCGCGAGTCGCTCGAAGCCGCCGCCCGGGAGGCCTTCGAGCGCGAGCGGCCCGGTCAACCGGCGCCCGCGCTCACGCTCGTGCGGATCGTCGACCGCCCCGGGACCGACGACGACAAGGCGGTCTTCCGGCTCGGCCACATGATCGACGGCGAGCTGATGACCCTGGGGCGCCAGAACGGCGCCTGGGTGCTCGAGGCGATCGAGTGATCCCGCACGACCTGCCCCGCGCCGAGCGCCTGCTGCGCATCCTCGAGCGCGACGGCGCGCAGTGCGTCTGGTGCCGGCGCGCGCTGCCGCCCGGCCACCGCGACCTCTCGGTCGAGCACGTGATCCCGCGCCTGAAGGGCGGCCCGGCCTGGCCGGAGAACGAGGTCGCCGCCTGCCGCGCCTGCAACCGCGCGCGCGGCCACACCGCGCCGGTCGTCTGGCTGGCCGCCTGCGAGCAGCGCGGCCTCGAACCCGATCGCGCCGCCGTCGAGGCCAGCCTCCTGCGGCTGCAGAGCGCCATCGCCCGCCGCGGCGGCCAGCGCAAGGCGCGCCCCTATCTCGACGGCCAGCTGCGGCGCCTCGGGCTCGACCGCGCCGCCGCGGCCGCCTAGCTGACCGACACGATCCGCAGCCGCTTCTCGCCGCGCGGCAGCGCCGCCACCGCGACGTCCCCGGCACGCAGCCCCTCCAGCGCCGCGGCCACCGGCGACTCGATCGAGAGCTTGCCCTCGGCCGGCGAAGCCTGCGAGGACGAGACCAGCGTGTAGGTCGAGCGACGGCCGGTCGCCTCGTCCTCGACCTCGACGACCGACCCGAGCCCGGCGACGCCGCCCGCCGCGGCCTCGACCACGTCGGCGGTGAGCATCCGCTCGCGCAGCTGCGCGATCTTGGTCTCCAGGTGGGCCTGCGCCTCCTTGGCGGCGTGGTACTCGCCGTTCTCCTTCAGATCGCCCCACTCGCGCGCGGTGCGGATCTGGGCGGCGATGCGCTCGCGGCCGGGGCCCTCGAGCTCGGCCAGCTCGGCCTGCAGGACGGCCATGCCCTCGGCGGTCATCTGCGGGGGGCGATCGTTCACACGGACTCCTTGCGCGGCCGCCGGTGGTCGGCCGCCTCGACGATGGACACGACTTCGTCGAGGTCGTCGACCACGGAGATCCGGTCGAGGTCCTCGGCCACCACCTTGCCGGTCGCCAGCAGCTGCTCGCGCATCCAGTCGACCATCCCCGTCCAGAAGTCCCGCCCGACGAGGATCACCGGGAAGTGGCGGATCTTGCCGGTCTGGCGCAGCGTCAGCGCCTCGAACAGCTCGTCGAGCGTCCCGAAGCCGCCGGGGAAGACCACGAACGCGCTGGCGTAGCGCACGAACATGACCTTGCGCACGAAGAAGTAGTGGAACTCCAGCGGCGTGGTCACGTACGTGTTGAGGCTCTGCTCGCGCGGCAGCTCGATGCCCAGGCCGATCGACGGCGCCCCGACCTCGGTCGCGCCGCGGTTGCCCGCCTCCATGATCCCCGGGCCGCCGCCGGTGATCACCGCGAAGCCGGCGCGGCCGAGCCGGCACGCGAGCTCGCGGGCCGCGTCGTAGTCCGGGTCGTCCTCCGGGGTGCGCGCCGAGCCGAACACCGACACGGCCTTGCTGATGCCGGCCAGCGCGCGGAAGCCCATGCGCAGCTCGTCGGCGATGCGCTCGATCCGCGCGTCGTCGTCGAGCTGCGACACGATGACCGAGGTCTCGGCCTCCAGCAGCTCCTCGTCCGAGGACGTCGGGTCGCGCGGCTCGGGCGTCCGCGCGGCCTCAGCCACCGTGCACCTGCAGCACCACGACGGCGCGGTCGTCCTTGGGGCGGTCGGGCTGGTGGCGGCGCACCGCCTCGTCGACCGCCTCGGCGATCGCCTCCGCGCTGCCGCCGCGCGCCGCTTCGAGCGTCGCGTGGAGGCGCTCCTCGCCGAAGCGCTCGCCGTCGCCGCGCGCGTCGGTGACCCCGTCGGTGTAGAAGACGAGCGTGTCGCCGGCCTGCAGGTCGAACGGCACGGATTCCAGCCGCAGGTCCTCGACGAACCCCAGCAGCGTCCCCGGCACCTCGATCTCGCGCAGCGGCTCGCCCCGGCGCAGCAGCAGCGGGAACACATGGCCGCCGGACGCCATGCAGGTGGAGAAGCGGCCGTCGGGCTCGCGCGTGAGCGTGGCGACGCCGACCGTGCAGTACGAGGAGTCAGAGATCTGTCGGCGCATCGCCTCGTTGAGGAACTCCAGCACCGCGGCGGGCCCCTCCTCGCGCATGGCGATCGCCCGGATGGTGTGGCGGGCGAGGCCGGTCAGGACGGCGGCCGCCGTGCCCTTCCCGCAGACGTCGCCGACCGCGAGCATCCAGCGGTTCTCGCCGACGTCGAAGAAGTCGTAGAAGTCGCCGCCGACCGCGCCGCCGTCGGAGATCGAGTGGTAGCGGACCGCGATGTCGAGGCCCGGCGCCTCGGCCAGGTGGTCCGGCAGCAGCCCTTCCTGCAGCGTCCGCGCGACGTAGGACCGCTCCTCGTAGAGCCGCGCGCGCTCCAGCGCCTGCGCGCACTGGCGGCCGAGGGCGAGCAGGAAGCCGCGGTCGCCGGCGGTGAAGTCGCGCGGCTGGCGGAACGAGATCCCCATCGCGCCGAGCGCCTGGCCGTGGAAGACCAGCGGCACGGCGGCCAGCGCCTCGAAGTGGCTGCCGTCGCGGACGACGTCCGGGTAGCGCCGGGCGACCTCCTCGGCGTCCTCGAGCAGCAGGATCGCGCCGGTGCGGACCGCGTTGGCCAGCGGGACGGGGGCGCTGAGCGGAAAGCGGTTCCAGTCGGCCATCATCCCGGGCTGGTAGCCGGAGTGGCCGCGCACGACGAGCTCGCTCCCCTCCGTCAGCGCGACGACGGCGGCCGAGGCGCCGAGCGCGTCCCGCGCGTGGTCGACGACCAGCTCGGCGACCTCGCCCGCGGACATCGCGGCCGAGAGCGCCGCCGTCACGCGCTGCAGTCGCGCCATCCGGCCCGCCGCCAGCTCGGCCTCCCGGCGCGCCTCGCGCTCGCGCACCAGCAGGATCTCGCGCTCGCGCTCGGCGGCGCGCCGCTCGGTGAGGTCGACGACGAACGCGATCACCCGGACGGGATCTCGGTCGATCGTCGCGCCGGCGATCAGCACCGGGACGAGGGTCCCGTCCGGGCGCTGGTACTCCTTCTCGAAGGCCTCGACGCGGCCCCGCGTCCTGAGGTCGTCGATGGCCCGCTCGTCGGCCGCCGCCCACTGCGGCGGCGTGACGTCGCGCCAGCTGATCCGCCCGGCGTCGAGGTCGCCGCGCGTGCGCCCGACGATGGCCAGGTAGGCGTCGTTGGCCTCCAGCACCCGTTCCTCGTCGGTCACGCAGACGCCGACGACGTTCGAGTCGAACAGGGTGCGGTAGCGGTTCTCCGCCTCCTCGGCGGCGCGGCGGGCGCCCACCGCGGCCGTCGCCTCGACCGCGTGGACGAGCACGCCCTCCACCTCGCCCGTGTCCGAGCGCAGCGGAAGGTAGACGAAGTCGTAGAACACCTCGCGGCCGCGGATGACGCCGCGCTGCGCGTAGCCGCGGACCGGCTCCCCCGTGGCGTGGATCGTGTCGAGCAGCTCGACGAAGGCACGGTTCTCCGGCTGGTCGAAGACCTCGGCCACCGGGCGCCCGAGCAACGGGGTGTCGCCCGCCAGGGCGCGGTAGAGCGGGTTGGCGAACTCGACGACGTGCGTCGGCCCGCGCAGGACGCACAGGACCGCGGGGATCTGGTCGAGGATCTCGAAGAAGCGACGGGGGTCGCCGTCGAGCGCGGCGAGCGGCGCGGGGGCCGAGGCGGGGTCTGCGGGCTCGCGCACGGGGACGGAAGCCTATTACCGATCGGCGGTGCGGACCGCCGCTGGTTGCAGGGGGAATCGGCGGCGCGCCATCTGTCGGGTGGTCGGGGTTGCGCGCGCCAAGCTGCGCGTGGGCGGTGTCGGGAGTTGGGCAGCCTCGGTGTGCATGGCGCTTCCCGCTCCCCGATCGGACTCCACCGTCGTCGTCACCGGCGCCTCGTCGGGCATCGGCGAGGCCCTGGCGCGCGAGCTCGCGCTGCGTGGCCACGGCGTGACGCTGATCGCGCGGCGCGAGGAGGCCTTGCGAGAGCTCGCCGCCGACATCGAGCGCTGCTTCGGCGTGCGGGCCTCGGTGGTGGCGGCCGACCTGTCGCGGCCCGATGCGCGCGCGGCGGCGGTTCGCGCGGTCTGTGACGAGGGTCTCGTCGTCGCCGGTCTGTGCAACAACGCCGGCGTCGGCCGGTTCGGCGCCTTCGCCGACGAGGAGCCCGCGCAGCTCGCCTCGCTGGTGGCGCTGAACGTCGACGCGGTGCACGAGCTGACGCACGCCTTCCTGCCCGGGATGGTCTCGCGCGGGGAGGGGGCGATCCTGAACGTCGCGTCGATCCTCGGCCACGGGCCTGTGCCCAACAACGCCTCCTACTCCGCGAGCAAGGCCTTCGTGGTGACGCTGTCCGAAGCGGTCCACACCGAGCTGATGGGCACCGGCGTCTCCTGCACCGCGTTCTCGCCTGGTCCCGTGCGGACCGACGCGATCGACGCCTCCGGCGTCCGCGACGTCGTCCCCGTCGCCCCGGACGTCCTGTTCGCCGACACGGCCGCGACCGCGCGCGCCGGCGTCGACGCCATGGAGGCCGGCCGCCGGACCGCCATCCCTGGCGTGCTGAACCAGCTGATGGCGGCGGGCGGGCGCTTCCTGCCGCGGTCGGTCACGCTGCCGCTGGCCTTCGCGGCGTCGAAGCTCAGCCTCTAGCTGAGGGTGTGGGTTAGCCCTTCTGGACGTTCAGGAGGTCGACGACGAAGATCAACGTCTCGTTCGGCTGGATCGCCGGCGGGCTGCCCGCGGGACCGTAGGCCAGGTCCGGCGGGATGATCAGCTCGCGCCGGCCGCCGACCTTCATCCCCTTGACGCCCTTGTCCCAGCCCGGGATGACCTCGCCGGCGCCGAGGTTGAACGGGAACGGCTGCCCGTTGTCCCACGACGCGTCGAACTGCTGCCCGGTGCTGTAGGAGACACCGACGTACTGGACGGTCACCTGGTCGCCCGGCTTCGCGGCCGCGCCCTTGCCCTTGACGATGTCGCGGGTCACGAGCTTCGTCGGCGGGTCGCCCGACGGCTTGGCGATCTCGGGCTTGACGCTCGTGTCCTTGTTGGCGGCGGTGGGGGCGGCGGCCGTAGCCGTGGCGCTCGCCTCCGGCGTCGCGGTGGCCTCCTTCGCGGCGACGGACTTGTCGCTCTTCTTGTCGTCGGAGCCGCAGGCCGTGGTGGAGAGGGCGACGGCCAGCGCGAGGGCGGTTGGCGCGAGGTGGCGGGGGAGGAGGCGCATCATGGTCCGCCAGGGTAGTTAGCCTGTTTGCAGCGCCCCCGCCCGCCTAGCTCAGCTGGTAGAGCACTTCACTTGTAATGAAGGGGTCGCCGGTTCGATTCCGGCGGCGGGCTCTCGAAAGACCTGCAAATCGCATAAGTATGGTTTGCCTGTAAAGTAAGCTAAATGACAAGCGTGTCCCGGATATGTCCCGAGAATGGCGTAGGCTCGGGTGCATGCCGGTCGAGTCGAGCGGCCATGTCTTTCGCGTCGAGCGGCGTCGGGGGCCTCAGTGGTACGCGAAGTTCCGGCTGCCGGACGGGCGGCAGGTCCAGCGGCTGATCGGGCCGGCGTGGACGGAGCGGGGTCGGCCGGTCGCCGGCTACTACACGAAGCGGGGGGCGGAGGCGTGGCTGCGCGAGGTGCTCGACCAGGTGCGTCGCGGCACGTTTCCGGGCCAGAAGCGGACCGGCGTGACGTTCGCCGACGCCACCGAGGAGTGGCTGCGCCACGTCGAGCACGATCGGCAGCGCAAGCCGTCAACGGTCGTCGGCTACCGAGCTTTGGTCAAGTCGCAGCTGCTGCCCTTCTTCGGCGACCGGCCGATCGAGTCGATCACGACGCCGATGATTCGAGCGGTGGCTCGCGGACGTCGATCGGGCGCCGAGCACGCGGAGGAAGTCGCTCATGCTGCTCCACGGGATCATGCGGCGGGCGGTCAAGCGCTACGCGCTGCCGTCGAACCCTGTCGCGGACATCGACAAGCCCCAGCCGCGCCCGACCGGCGACATCGAGGTCTTCTCGCCGGAGGAGGTCCGGGCCTTGGTCCGGGCGGCGGGGTCGGAGCAGGACGCGGCGATCTACCTCACCGCGGCCTTCACGGGCCTGCGCCGCGGTGAGTTGCTCGCTTTGCGTTGGCGCGACGTCGACTTCGGCGGCCAGGTGATCCGCGTCCGCGCGAACTTCGCCGGCGGCCAGCTCACGACGCCCAAGTCAGGCAAGGTGCGTTCGGTGCCGATGGCGCCGGACGTCGCGACGGCGTTGGCGTCGCTTGGTCAACGCGAGGGGTGGACGGGCGACGACGACCTCGTCTTCGCCGGTCCGGCCGGCACGTTCCTCGACGGCGCCGCGCTTCGCCGCCGCTACTACACAGCGGTCAAGCGAGCCGGCCTTCGTCCGCTCCGCTTCCACGATCTCCGCCACACCTTCGGCACACGCATGATCGCCAAGGCCGATATCCGCCGCGTCCAGGAGTGGATGGGTCACGCCGACGTCCAGACGACGATGAAGTACCTCCACTACGTCCCGCGAGCCGAGGACGCGCGCTCGTCGCCGCGGCGTTCGCGGTTGACGTGGGGGCCGACCTTAAGGGTACGGGCACTAGGCGCCGATTGCCATCCGATTAGGCATCGATGCGTCGGGTACGTCGGTCTCATCATCATGGCGCGACAGCCTGTGGTTGCTCGATAAGGACCAGCGTGTCCATCAGCTCTATACGAGAAGCTCTCAGTAATGGCCGACCAATCGCCGCCTCTCAGCGACGCACTTCGACGCCAACTCGACCTGGCTTACGAGCAGGAGCGGGTCGAGCGCGAGGAACGCCGCGGTCTCGAGACGCGCGGGGCGACGATCACCGCGGCACTGTTGGTTCTGATCACCGCGGGCGCGACCCTCGCGACGAGCGTCGACTACGACGCGATCTCTCCTATCGGACGCGCTGTGCTCCTTGGGCTTCCCGTCCTCGTGGCAGTTGCGCTCGGATCAGTCGCCTTCGCGCTCGGCAAGGCGACCTCAGACGTCGGCGATGCTGGCGGCTCCGACACACTCGCACGGGTCACAGAGCGGGCCAATCCGTCGCTAGCCCTCGAGCAGCAGGACGACAAGAACGCGCGGATCGTGAACGGCAACCGTCTCCTCCTCCATCGTCTTAGATGGGCGAGCAGGTTACTTGCCGCCTGCGTCATCTACGCGGCGCTGGCGATTGGAGTGGTCGTGCGCGAAGGTGCGCTTAAGTCGAACGCCGACGCTCCGACGGACCGTTCCGGCGGACCAGCAGGCCCGCGCGGCGCGCCGGGACCGCCGGGTCGACAGGGGCAACCTGGGCCCTCGGGACGCGAGGGCGATCCAGGGCGGTCCGGTCCGCACGGACCCCGGGGGCGACCTGGCCCGCCCGGCCCTCAGGGGCAACCAGGACCGCCCGGGGCGCCGGCGGGCTCTTAGTTCGAACCCAAGGCGCCGTTAGGCGATAGCCGGCTTGGCGACTTCGCGCTGGCAGAGTTCGGAAGCGAGCAAGTAGAGCAGTTGCTCAGGTTGGGCGGCGACGAACTCGGTGATGTACGCCCCGTAGGGCCCAGCAAGCATCTCGTCGAATATGTGCGGCCGGTACCGCACAACAGATCCGAAGTAGAACCAGAGCGCCCATAGCGCCGCCAGCTGCGGGATTCGGACTCGGCCGTCGGGAGTCAAATGCACGTAATACCGCCGATAGGCGCCTCCGGGCAGTGCGCTAGCGATACGCCACAGCACGGGACGAACGAGAGCGACGACCTCTTTCAACCGGTCAGCCGGATCCGTCGGATACTCGATAACGTCTTTGGTCTCGAGGCACAGATGTTTGACCGACGGGCTGACGACCTGACGGAAGGCCGCTCGGAGACCCGCTGCACGCATCAGGCTCGCAGTCGTCACGTCAAAGCGGTCGAGATCCTGCTTGTCTAGGTAGAGCCGCGTCCACAGCTTCTTGTGATTGCGGTCGTACATTACCTCGACGTTCGTAAGCGGCAAGAACTGCTCAGGTTCGTCAGCGGCGTCCCGCCACTGTCGGTGGCCGACGACAACGGCGGCCAGTAGATCGGCCACGGGAAGGACCGAGTTTTGCTGAAGGTCGGCGGCTTCAATGCGGCGAAAGAGCTCCGGGAAAACGTGCACACGCTTGGTGCCGTCCCGTACCTTGACGGATGCCTGATCAAGCGAGTCACCGCCATTGCCCTCGATTAGGCCGTGATGCGCGCGGTCAAGCGAGCCCGGAAGTCCCCGGACGCGGAGCGTCGCTTTGCCTAGATTCAAGAATGCGTAGTAGAACAGCAGCGGATTCGCTGCTAGGCGCTCACTCGCCGTGACGTAGAAGTCGCGGGCCTGGCGAAGGAATGCGGTCGCCTCCGCGCGTTCGTCCGCGTGGAGTCGGCTGTCGACTACCCCCTGCATCACCGCCCAAGGACTGACGGCGAAGACTGTGTCTGAGAGCGTCCAGCCTCTGTTCCGATAAGTTACTGGGAAAAACGAGAAGGCGATGTCGCGGTTCTTGATCTGAAGCAGTTGGCCCGCCCGTGCCTCGGGTAGTCGCGTCATTTCAACCGCCAGTAGGTTGTTCGAGACGGCTACGGGTGTGTCCACCGCGGGCCGCGAGCTTCTCGTCAACGCCCTCCGTAAGAGCCGGCGGGTGCGCCGGCGACTTGATTCCGTATAGCTCCGTGAAGTGATCCCGAGAAAGCCGCGAAGTGACCTCCTCCCAGGCTTGCTCGAAACGCGGAAGCTCGAGGTTTGCTCGGATGCCTTGTCTCCACGCGCGCTCGGTGCGGCGACTGACGCGTTTCTGCTTGCAGAATCGAAGTTGTTCGTTACTCAGGTCGAAGTAGCGAAACATAGCGTTGCGCTGTTCGTCGGTCAGCGAGACCGAGGCGTCGGCGTCGTAAAAGAAGGCGTCGGCGGGTAAGGCAGCACTGATCGTGCGGTATTCGCGAGAGAGGTCATCCTCGAAGTTCGCACGTGTCTGCCGCCGGTTGAGAGCGAGCTGCAGCGCCGCTATGGACACGGCTACGAGGGTCCCGGCACTTCCAACGGTGCGAATAGCCTCGTCGACCGCCACCGCACGATCCTACGCACCTTCAGCACTCGGCGTGCGAAGGCGCCGGATCGAGGGAATAACCTGCGGAGCCCCGTCGCATGGGTCAAACTCAGTGGTCGATAGGCCAACCCAGCCCACCTGACCGCGCGTCGGTGGCCAGGAGTGGCGGGCGACGCGAACGCGGTGCGCCGGTCCGACCCGGTCGGTCACAGCCTCGCGTGGCCGGCCAAAGTTAGCGGCGCTACTTCCGCGGCGCCACGGTTTGGGCAGCGATCCATTCCAACAAGGTATGCCGAGCGAACAGCGTCCGCCGGCCGACCTTGATGAATGGGATCCGTCGCCTGCGGGCGAGCTCGTAGACGGTCGAGCGCGGGACGCGGAGCATCTCCGCCACCTCCTGCGCGGTCATGAGGCGGGGTACGGCGTCGGGTGTGGTGTTCATAGTCCGAGTCCTCGGGAGTGGTTGCGATTGAGCTGGCGTTCAACGATGCGGTCCTTGGTTGCCGCGGCGCGCTGGTCGAGGACCCTCTCGTCGAGGAACGGCTGGCTGGCGTGGCGGTGCTCGGTCGCCTCACGGGTCAGCTCGGCGACGCGCCCGTCGGCCGCCGCTTCGCGAGCGCGTGCGGACCGGAGCTTCGCCTTCCGTCCTACCGACCACCGGCGGGCTCCGACGTGTGCGCGCTCGGCGCGGACCTTCGCGAGCTCGTGACGGGCCTCGGCGAGTCGGCCGCTGGTGTCCTCGTGGCCGGCGTCGATGGCGAGCACGCGAGCCCGGCTGGTGTTGAACCCTGCCACGAGGCGCTCGAGCGGCTCGACGGCTGTGCGGGGCCCGGGCGCGAATTCGGCTCGCGCGTTGTCGGGCTGGCCTGCGAGATAGAGGTGGTTGGCGGCCCGCCCTCGGCTCAGAGCGGTGTACGCCAGCTCCCGGGTGAGAAAGGTGTCGGCCAAGACGAAGCTGATGTCGACTGTCATGCCTTGAGCGACGTGGCAGGTCATTGCGTAGCCGTGGAGGAGCGACGGATCGCCGTGAGCCGTTGGGGTCGTAAGGAACTCGCGGTCGAGCGTCACGGCTCTGCCTGTGATCTCGATGATGAGCCGTTCCTCGGCCCGGTCGAGGGCGAGCACGCGGCCCCGATCCCCGTTCGTGACGCCGAGTCGCGCGTCGTTGCACTTGATGAGGACGAGGTCGCCGGCGGCGAAGTCCCCGCCGGGGAGCGGCACCTCGACGTCCCCGAGCACGCCGGCGTCGCGGAGCAGGGCCCGAGCACGGTCGTTGAGGTCGGCGACGTCGGCGCGCGTCTGGGCGATCATGATCGCGTCCTCGTTGGTAGGCGTCGCGTGCCAGTCACGTACGAGTTGGTCGCGGGCCTCGTCGTGTGTGTGGGCGATGTGGATGCGGTCGTGTGCGACGTATGCCTCGATGGCTCTCTCGGGGTTGCCCTCGCGGAGTTGGTCGAGCGCCTTGCGCTCCCACGGCTCACGCTGGCGACGGTTCTCGGTGAGCTCGACGGCGAGGCCGCGGCGGGCCAGCGCGCGGAACGCGCCGCCGGCTTCGAGCTCGGAGAGCTGGCGGTCGTCGCCGACGAGGACGAGCTTGCCGTCGGCTTTCTCGACGGCGTCGAGCAGGCGCGCGAGCGGGCGGGTGGCAACCATGCCGGCCTCGTCGACGACCACCACGGCGCCGGCGGGGAGCCCCTCACGGTCGAAGCTGGCCAGTATCGCGGTGACGCTCGTCGCGGCGATGCCCGCGGCGGCCTGCAGCTGATTGGCTGCCCGCCGGGCCACGGCGGCGCCGAGCACCGGTCGCCCCGATGCGTGCCATGCCTCGCGCGCGGCGGCGAGCGCGAAGGTCTTGCCGGTGCCCGCCTTTCCGACGACGACGGAGACGCGGTCGCCGCTCAGGCACAGCCGCCCAACCATCGCTCGCTGCTCGTCTGAGAGCGTTGGGCGAGTCGCGACAGCATGCTCGACGGAGGCGGACGTGGCCTGGCCGGCGCCGGCGTCGCGGGACGTGAGCGCGGCATCGATGAGACGGTGCTCGAGCGCGAGGTGTCCAGGCGTCGAGTAGGTCCGTTCCTCGCGCGCGACCGGCAGCAGGCGGCCGTCCCGGCGGCGGAACGCGACGCGCGACTCGGACGCGTCGTCGGTCGGCAGCAGGGGGACGACGCGCGGGGAGGCGAGGAAGCGGTCGGCCAGCGACTCCAACGACGCGGCGTTGCGGCTCTCGGTCGGAGCCAGGCGCTCACACAGCGCCTGAACGACGTCGCGGCGGCTGAAAGTGGCCGCAGCGCGGGTGAGCCCGTTCGCCGACGTTAGGTCGTCGAAGAGGCGCTCGACGTTCGTGCTGCTGAGCACACGGCTTCGGTGACGAGGGGAAAGCACCCCCGCAAGCTCCGGGGCGCTGAAGCCGAGCGCCTCGCTGCGGGCCCGCCACTCGGTCGACAGGGCGTCGATGTCGGTCCGGGTGTCCTTGGGCCGTCGGGTCGCCAGCGCGGCCGCCTCGGCGGCGCGGGCGCTCGACGTTCCACGCTCGGCAAGCATGGCTTCGATCTCGGCTCGCCGGCGACTGAAGGCGCGCAGGACCGGCTTGGGTACGCCGGCGATCTCTGCGATGCCGTCCCTGACCGTCAGCCACTCGACGCCGAGCCGGCGCGAGAGTTCCCCTCGCAGTACCGCCTGGTAGACGAAGCTGGCCGCTCGCGCCTGCGCGTAGAGACGACGCCCGTCGAGCGCCGACCACCGCCCGTCCGGCCCCCGGCCGAGGTTGGCCACGAGCACGTGGGTGTGGAGCTGCGGGTCGCCGGCGCGGGAGGTGCGGTGCCGGAACGCCGCGGCCACGAGCCCGTCGGCCGGCTCGACGCGCGCGCCGCCAGCGCCGCGGCGGACGGCGGCTGCGGTCCGCTCGACGTACCCGATTGCCTCACGGACGGCTCGGTCGTGTGCGTATCGCACCTGTGCCTGCACCGCTGGTTCGCCGAGCCCGAACACGACACTCACGCTCTTTGGTGCTGAGAAGGTGAGGTCGAAGCCGGCGACCCGGACTGGCGCACGCGACTTTCGTAGCGGCTCCCCATCCGGTCCCATCCCGGCGAGGACCTCACGCAGCGCGTCGCCGTCGACGCCGCCGGCGAGGCGCAAGGCAGCGGCGCCGTCACCGAGCCACTCGCCGCGGGCCTCGCGGCCGCCGACGTAGTACTCCTCGATGCCACCGCCGACGCTCTCGACCACGTCTGCACGCGCCTCCGCCTGATCGAGGTAGTAGGTGGCCTGGTCGGCCGAGAGCTTGCCGATCGACAACACGGGTCACCCCTTTGGCCGCCGAGCAGCCCGTGCGAGCAACGAAGTCGTTGGGAGCGCGACGTCGTGTAGAAGACGGACACCGGGCCGCCGCTGGCTGTCCTGTGGCGCTCGACGTCAGCACTTCGTGAAGTGCAGCGGTGTGTTGATACGGTACGTCTCGGAGCTGGCGAACGAGCGCATCGCTGGCTGCCACTCCGCGACGCACGATCGATCGTCAGAACGTGATCGGGCAGAGGTGCTCGAAATACCGTGCCGACTCGGTGGCCCTGATGACCGTGCCGTCTCGACGGGCGAGTCCGACGTACTCGAGAACGGCTACCGCTGCCGCCGTCTCACGCGGCGACAGCTGGAGGATGTGGCCGAGAACATCGATCTCGTCGCCGCGCGCCGGCGGATCGACGCACAGCTCAATGAGGACCAGGCGCTCGGCGTGATACTCGACGCTGTCAGGGTCGGGCAACGCCATCGGCGGCCCGCCGTTACGGTCTGGGTGCATGGGAGTGTCCGCTCCTGTGCCAGCCCCGGGGGCGTTACCGCGCCGCCCGGGGCGCTATTGATGCGTTTCGTCCCGATAGGGCGCCGGCGCAGGGACTCGCCCCCCCAATGTCGACGACGGCTGTTCGACTCGGCGCTTCTACACGCGAGGCGGCCCCGCGCCGGCTTGTGCATGCCCGCGGTAGGAGACGCGAGCAGTGTCGGACGAAGTGCTGGACCTCGTCGACCTCGGCGACTTGTACGTCATCGGCCCCACACCGTTCCCGCCCACCGACGCTCCAGCGCCGACGTCGCATATCATTCGTTTACTCAGAGCGAGCGCAGACACGTCCGGCCCATCTGGCCTATGGGGAGCCCGCCACTTGACGCGCGCGCGTGTGCCGTCCGCGCCGCATGGTCTACTTCACTCGTCGACGACCCGGCTCGGCACAGCTAAGGTCGCGTCTCCCATGTCCGACCCCTTGGCGAGCATCCACGCGATCGACCTCTTTTGTGGAGTGGGCGGCCTATCGCAGGGCCTGCGCGACGCCGGCATCCGCGTTGTTGCCGGCGTTGACGTTGATGAAGAGTGCGAGTACCCCTTCACGACGAACATCGAGGCGTCCTTCCTCCCCCGCGATGTCTCGGATCTCACCGGGGAGCATCTGGCGAGCCTCTGGGGAGACGCCCCGGTGCGCCTCCTCGCGGGGTGCGCGCCCTGCCAGCCGTTCTCGCCTTACCGCCGTGGCATTGACACGACAGCGGAGAAGCAGTGGCCGCTGATGCGCGAGTTCGGTCGGCTGGTCAGTGAAACGCTGCCCGAGCTGGTGACGATGGAGAACGTCCCCCGCATCGGGAGCTCGAAGATCTTCCAGGAGTTTGTCGCGCTGCTGAAGAACTTGGGCTACGACGTCGATTGGCGAAGCTGCAACGGTCTTCGCTACGGGCTGGCCCAAACGCGTCGCCGCCTCGTCTTAGTCGCGTCGCTCTTGGGACCCGTTTCCGTTCCAGTCGGGGCGGTAGACGCTGACGACGAGTGGACAGTCCGTGACGTGATCGCGGATCTCCCCGGCCTCGACGCTGGCCAGGTCGACGCCGACGACACGCTCCACAGGAGCCGCTCACTCGCCGAGATCAACCTCAAGCGCATCCGCGCGTCCAGTCCCGGTGGCACGTGGGAGGATTGGCCTGAGGAGCTTCGCGCCCCCTGCCATCGCAAGGCGTCCGGCGCGTCGTTCCGAAACGTGTACGCGCGGATGGAGTGGGACAAGCCTTCCCCCACGATCACCACGCTCTTCCACAACTTCGGCACCGGGCGCTTCGGCCACCCCGAGCAAGACCGGCCTATCAGCCTCCGTGAAGCGGCGATGCTGCAGGGCTTCCCGCGCGGCTACAAGTTCGTGCGCCCGCAAGACCCTGTGCATTTCAGTACGCTCGGCCGGCTCATAGGCAACGCCGTCCCTCCGCCGCTCGCCCGGGCCGTCGGCGAAGAACTACGACGGCACGTTGACGACCGCCATGTGAGCAGCCTACGGGAGCAGGGATGAGTCAGACGAACGAGAGGGAACAAGACGAGCACCGGTACACGATGCGTGTCGACCTGTCCGTCCTCGAATCGCTCGGCATCAATCTCTACAGCAATGCGGCGGCGGTCCTCTCCGAGCTTGTGGCCAACGCATACGACGCTGACTCCAACGAAGTCCGGATCGCCTGGAAGCAGGGCAACGAGCAGGTCGTCGTCACCGACGACGGCGTGGGTATGGACGTCTCGGAGATCAACGAGCGCTTCCTTACGGTCGGCTACAAGAAGCGCGACACCGAAGGGACGATCTCCGACAAGTTCGACCGGCTGTTCATGGGTCGCAAGGGGATCGGCAAGCTTTCGGTCTTTTCAATCGCCAAGACCGTCTTCGTCTACTCGACCAAGAACGGGGAGAGTAACGGCCTAAAAATCGTGGTCGCCGACCTTGAGAAGGCGATCCGCGATCGCGTCGCCTACCACCCGGATCCGGTTGACGTTCCGCCGGACTACGCGAAGCAGGGGACGACGCTCGTCCTCACCGACCTCAAGACAAAGCGGGCCGACCTCACGGCTTCCGCCCTCATAAAGCGCATCGCGCGCCGCTTCGATGTGCTCGATGAGCGCGAGCCCGAAGACGGCGGCTTCAAGATCTTCGTCAACGACCACCGCGTCTCGTGGGCCGACCGAGAGGAACTCAAGCGGCTTGAGTTCATCTGGGAATTCGGAGCACAGGCGCTCGAAGACAAGGTGCTCCCGAACGGAATCACGCGCTACGTCCTGCCCGACAACAAGGTCACCGGGCGGGACGACTGGCGCGTTACGGGTTGGATCGGGACCGCCCAGAAGCCAGCCGATCTAACCAAGGACGAAGAAGCCGGCTCCCTCAAGAACGTGATCGTGCTCGCGCGCAAGCGGCCGATCCAAGAGGGGATCATCGAGAAGCTCGACTTCGCCAAGCTGTTCGGTAACTACGTCACCGGTCAGATCGAAGCGGACTTCCTCGACCTCGACGAGGGCTATGACGACATTGCTACGAGCGATCGGCAGCGACTCATCGAGGACGACGAGCGCGTCGTCGGACTCGTGAAGTTTCTACGCGAGGCGTTCAACACGGCAGCCGAACAGTGGAGCGCAGCGCGGCCAAAGAAGGAAGCCGTAGACATCCTCGGACGCTTCCCAGAGCTGCGGAAGTGGGTTGATGAAAGACCGCCCTATCAGCGTGACAACGCCGAGAAGATGATCGGCACGATCGCCAGCCTCGACATAGACGATGACAACGTTGAGGACCGCTTGGCGCTCTTCCGCTCGGGCGTCCTTGCCTTCGAGCGCATCGGGCTGAGGGATACCTCCACTGAGATCGCCTCGTTGAGCACGGTGACCGCTAAGGACCTGCTTCCTCTTCTGGGCCGCCAAGACGCCTATGAGACGGCGCTGTGGGGCGACATCCTGCGTTCGCGCGTTGAGGCGATTCAGCAGTTCCGCGATATGACCGACGAGAACGAGAAGGAAGTCGTCCTCCAAACCCACCTCTTCGACCACCTGTGGCTAGTTGATCCATCCTGGGAGCGGGCCACCAAAGACATCGTCATGGAGGAGAACCTTCGCCGCGTTGCGCCGGGGGTACTGGCGATGGACGAGGAACAGAATGAGATCACAGGTCGATTCGACATCCGCTACCGCACGGTGTCCGGTCAGCACGTGCTCGTTGAGCTCAAGCGCTATCGCCGCAACATGGAGGTCGGGGAACTAGCGGATCAGGGCTCCAAGTACTTCGATGCCCTGACCTCAATCCTGGACCAACAGGGGCTGCCAACAGATCAGATCTCCGTCGTATTCGTCCTGGGTACGAAGCCCAAAACGCCGCAGCGTGGCCGCCTCACTCCCGAGGAGGCGATCCGCGACCGCTTCAATGCCTTCAACGGTAGGTACGTCCTATACGACGAGCTCATCGGAAACGCGCAACGGCAATATCAGCAGTACCTAGAGGCAAGCGACACCGTCAAGACGCTCAACGAGCTTTTGGACTCGCTCAACGCCGCCGCCCTCGCCTCCAAGTACGGAATCTGACGCACCGTTAACCCGTCGGGCGGGGTGGCGCGCCACAGCATCCGACGTGAGATCCAATATGGGCTGCCATCGAGGAGCCTCGGCGTGACTCTTCGACCTGCACCGAGTTCGACGAGTTCGTTCCTGGACTGGCGTCGTCAAAAGCCGGACGATCTCAGGCGTCGCAACATCGGCCACACGAACGGCGCGAGGGATCTTGCGCTCCAGCGTTCGTCCGAGCGCTTGGTCCCGCAAGTTCGGCCCGAAGTCGTCGATGAAGCTCTCGCTCGAGGGCGGGGGCCGACCGCGGGAGGACTCGTCAGGCTGTAGACCAATCCGTGCTCAGCAAGGCCTGCCCGCAGAACGGCTGGGTCAAGCAGCGGCTCGCCGCACGCGAAGAGTAGGAGTGCGATTGCCGTCGCTTGACGCTCCGAGTGTCCGGGTGAGCTGAGGGTCGCTCCTGCCCGACCGCCTATCGCATCCGACGCCCGTATCAGACGACCTCTTCACCCGGTTCTGAGGCATTGGGGGCGAACCGTGTCCCGAGACACGTCCCCGACTCGGCAGATCTGACCCCTCCGGAACACGCTGTACGGCCTCTTTCTTGGCTCTACAGAGCCAAAGAGCGGCGTCCCGGGCCATCTTGTAATGAAGAGGTTGCCGGTTCGATTCCGGCGGCGGGCTCTTGCAGGCCACTCGGGGGACAGCATCAGCAATCTGCCGTCGCCGCCGCCAGCGGCAGGTCACGCGCGAGTACTCGGGTCCTCCCCTCGCCTGAGAGGCGGGAGCCGCTCCACGAGGCTCGCCACGCCACCGAGCACGCGGCTGGCCGCAGCGCTCCCCGACGCAACCGGCGCCGGCGCAACCCGCGCCAACCGGTCGAGCTGATCGCGACTGCGGTCCAGCACCGTGAGCGGCAGCGCCGACAGCGTCTGGCCCGGCGGCCGGCGCGAGACGATCGGGTGCGCGCGCGTCGGGGCGGTGAGCCGGACGACCGCCCACGCCCGCCCGAGCCGCTGAAGCTCGCGGTCGGACAGCGCCGCCCGCAGCCGCGGCAGCAGCTCGTCCTCCTCCTCGCGCACGTCGGCGTCGAGCAGGGCGAACGCTCGTTCGAGGAGCGCCTCGCGCCCCGCGTCGCCCCGCCGGCTTTGCTCCACCGCGGCGTAGACCTCGTTGATCTCCTGGTGCTCTTGCTCGATGTCGAGCGTCAGCGGCTCGCCGTCCCCGAGCGCCTTGCGCGCCGCGGGGAACAGCACCGCCTCCTCGGCGAAGGCGTGCGGGAACACCAGTCGACAGAGGTCGGTGAGGGCGTCGTCCTGCTCGTCGCCGTCGGTGGCGCGCACGCGCGCGACGAGCTCGCGCAGCCTCTCGTGATCGCGGCGCTGGCGGACGATGATGCTGCCGGCGCCGCCGAGCGCCTCGGCGGGGGCGTCGGCGATCGACGGTGGGTGCGGAGTGGACATGAGAGCAGGCGTCTACCCGCCAGAGCCTTCGGTTCACCGCCACGCCGCTTGGAGTTCGCCTACGCGCTCCCAGGGCGACGGCTGGTCGGTGGACGACGGATGCGAGCGCCGCGTCCACGAGGTCCAAGACCCGCGCGCCGTAGCATGGCCACGACCATGGAACGGGTCACGGGAATCGGCGGCGTCTTCCAGCGCGCGAAGCAACCGCAAGCCCTCCAGGCCTGGTACGCCGAGCACCTCGGGGTCGAGCTGTCCGAGTGGGGCGCCAAGCCGTTCGACTGGACGCCCGGCGGCTCCACCACCTGGGCGGTCTTCGACCAGGACTCCGACTACTTCGGCCGACCGGACCAGGCGTTCATGGTCAACTTCCGCGTCGCCGACCTGGACGCCATGCTCGCCCAGCTGCGCGCCGCGGGCGTCGAGGTGATCGACGCCCTGGAGGAGTCCGAGCACGGCCGCTTCGGCTGGGCGGTCGATCCGGAAGGCACGCGCTTCGAGCTGTGGGAGCCCCCGCCGGGCGGCTGACGCCGAGCCGCGTCGTGAGCCGTCACGCCCGCAGGTGACGCGGGTTGGAGCGCTTGCGGTCCTTCTGCACCCCTGGGAAGACGTCGTTGTAGCGCCGGAACAGCGCGCGGTAGTTGGTCGGGACGCGGTAGGACTTCTTCTCGAACTCGTCGGGCAGCTCGTCGAGCTCGAGCACCTCGGCCCACCCGCCCGCGAGCGCGTGCGCGTAGTACGGGTACTCCTCCGGCACGCCGCGGACCGCGACGACGCTGATCGGCAGCCCCAGCACCCGGGCGGCCTGGACGCGGTGGATGCCGTCCGAGATGAGCAGGACGGTCCGGCCGCCGGGCTCGTGCGACTCCTCGACGATCGGCGGGATGACCGGGATGACCTCGTCGGGCGCGGCGGCGGTGCGCACCCGCACGCCGCCGTCGAGCGCGAGGACGTCGATGCCGTGCCCCGCCAGCAGCGCGTCGCGCAGTGACAGGATCGTGCGGACGTTCGGCCGCAGCACGTAGCGCTGGGCCGGCGCGAGCGACTCCGGATCGGTCGCCGCCTCCAGCGACAGCGACGCGCGCTCGTAGACCGACGCGCCCTCTAACCCGACGAGCTGCGTGCGGCGCACCGAGCCCAGCAGCTCCTCCCGGGAGAACGGCTCGGCTTCGAGGATCTCGATCACGCGCGAGAGCTTATGAAGCGACCCGGCGTCCGCACGCTGACCGCCTGCGTGGCTTTTTTCGACCCGGGTACCGTTAAGTGCCCATGGAACGCGCACGCATCGACGTGACCCAGGGCCTCGACGGCGAGGCCATCGTGCTCGCCGTCTTCGAGCTCGACGACCGCGAGATCGCGGCGCTTGCGCACGCGGTCGCGGCGGCGTCGACCGAGCGCTTCCGCACGGCGGCCATGTCGGTCGACGACGTCCTCGAGCTGCGCGAGGCCACCGCGCTGCGCGACGAGCTGGCCGACCTGGCGCTCGAGCCGGGCCGGCGGACGCTGGTCCTGCGGCCCGCCCGGCTCAACGCCCTGCGCAACGGCGTCGCGGACTTCGTCGAGAGCCGGGACGCCGCCGAGTGGATGCTCGAGGAGGATCGCGAACCGCTGTCGCGCAGTCGCGCGCTGCTCGCGGGGCTCGAAGACCTCTGCGCCGAGGCGATCCGCGCCGCGCTGGCGCCGCCCGGCGCGCCGGCCTTCTAAGCCGGCCGCAGCTGCGCGCGCCACCACCGCACGGTGTCGCCGAGCGTGATCTTCAGCGGGATGACCGGCTCCCAGCCCGTGGCCTCCCTGAGCCGGTCGAACGAGCCGCGCACCTCCATCACCTCGTGCCCGCGCAGCAGCGACGGGTCGACCTCCGAGACGACCTCCCGGCCCGCCGCGCGCCCGAGCTGCTCGACCAGCTCGGCCGCCGACGCGGTGCGGCCCGAGCAGATGTTGTAGGCCTGGCCCGCCTCGCCGTGCTCGGCCAGCGCCCGGTAGGCGCGCACGACGTCGCGGACGTCGGTGAAGTCGCGCCTCGTGTCCGGGTTGCCGGTGATCACGCGGATCGGGTCGTCGCCGGCCTCCAGGCCCGCGGCGACCTGGCGGGCGAAGGTGGCGATGGCGTAGATCGGCGCCTGGCCGGGGCCCGCGTGGTTGAACGCCCGCGCCCGCATCACCCGCAGCCCGTGGGCGTCGGCGTAGAAGCCGGCCAGCAGGTCGGCGCTTGCCTTGGAGACCGCGTAGGGGTTCTGGGGCCGCAGCGGCGCGGACTCGCCGACGGGCAGCTGCGCCGGCGGCCCGTAGACCTCGCCGCTGCCGACCGCCACGATTGCGGCGTCGGGCACGGACGAGCGCACCGCCTCGAGCACGTTCAGCGTCATCGCCACGTTGTCGTGCAGCGTGTCCGCGGGCGCGGACCACGACTGCCCCACGTGCGCGCGCGCGGCGAGGTGGTAGACGACCTCGGGCTGGGCGCGCCCGACGGCCGACCCGACCGCCTCGGCGTCCAGCAGGTCGACGTGCGCGCCCGCCGACCGTGAGAGCTCCACCACGTCGTCGCCGGCCGAGAGGCACTCGGCGACCAGGTGGCGGCCCGCGAAGCCCGACGCGCCGGTGATGAGGACCCGGCGGCTCAGTGCGGGCTGCCGACCAGGTGCTCGATCGATCCGTGCCCGTTGGTGGAGACGGTCTCGTCGTCGATCGGCGTGACCGGCGGCTCCTCCGGCGGGTTGAGCCGGCGCTCCAGCTCGCCGAGGACCGTGCCGAACAGCAGGTGGCGCCACGTCGCCTGCGCGAACGCGCGCGGGTCGCCCCACAGCCGCGGCAGCTCGTCACCGGCGGGGTGCAGGCGGTCGATGAACCGCGTGCCCGGCCACGTGGCCAGGTGCTCGAGCATCCCCGCGGCCGGCCCGCGCGCCCACGCGGGGAGCGGGACGCTCGGCGCGGCGGCGCTGTAGACCGCGCCGAACACGGCGCCGTTGAGCACGTGCATCGCCGTGCCGACCACCGGCCAGGCGGGCCCGCGGGTGACGAGCTTGCCCAGCAGCTCCGTGTCGTCGTAGGGCACGCCGAAGATGCGCCGGTCCAGCGGCTGCTGGGCCGACCACACCGCCGCGGCGACGGCGCCCGCCAGGGCGCCGCGGAGGGTCCGGGTGGGGTCGAGAGCCATGAGAGCGGCACTGTAACGAGCGCCACGACCGCGGGTACGCCTCGTGGAAGGAGAAGCCACCCCACCGATGAACCCCTCAGCCCTGCACGAGCGCGCCCGCACCAAGGGCGTCAACCCCCTGGTCTACTGGCTCGTCCGGGCCGTCTTCCAGCCGTTCTTCCACCTCTACTTCCGCCTCTCGCGGATCGGGCGCGAGCACGTCCCGGAGAGCGGCCCGGTCATCTTCGCGGCCAACCACCGCTCGTTCCTGGACCCGTTCGTCATCGCGACGATCGCGCGCCGGCCGCTCTACTACGTGGCCAAGAAGGAGCTGTTCCGCCACCGGCTCACGGCGTGGTTCCTCAACTCGCTCGGCGCCTTCCCGGTCGACCGCGGGACCGGCGACGGCGACATGGTGGCCACCGCCAAGGCCATCCTCGACCGCGGCGACTGCGTGCTGATCTTCCCCGAGGGCACCCGCATCCGCCCCGGCGCGCTCGGGCGCCCCAAGCGCGGCGTCGGCCGCCTCGCGCTGGAGACCGGCGCGCCGGTCGTCCCCGTCGCGGTGATCGGCACGGAGTCCATCCGCAAGGGCTGGCGCATCCGCCCGCACAAGGTGCGGATCCGCGTCGGGCGCCCGGTCACCTTCCCGAAGGTCGAGAGCGCGTCGCCCCAGCTGGCCGCCGCGGTCACCGACCGCATCTGGCCCTGCGTGATGCTGCAGTGGGAATGGCTCGGCGGCCTGCCGCCGCTGCGTCGCGCCGCCGTCATCGGCGCCGGCTCGTGGGGGACGGGCGTCGCGGTGATGCTCGCCCGCGCCGGCCTGGAGGTCGACCTGGGCTGCCGCACGGCCGAGCAGGCCGAGGCGCTGGAGCGCGACCGGGTCAACGCGCGCTACCTGCCCGGCGTCGCGCTGCCCGCCGGCGTGCGCGTCTCGCGCGCCGCCGACCTCGAGCTCTCGCGCCACGACCTCGTCTGCTTCGCGGTCCCGGCCGGCGCGCTGCCCGCCGCCGTCGCCGCCCACGGCCCCGGCATCGCCGCGCGCACCGGCGTCCTCGTGCTCTCCAAGGGGCTCGTGCCGCCGCTCGGCACGCTGCCGTCGGCCTACGTCACCGAGCGCGTCGCCACGTGGGCGACCGCGGTCCTCGGCGGCCCCGCGCACGCCGTCGCGGCGCTGCAGCAGGGCGCGTCGCTGGTCGTCGGCACGTCGGACCGCGCCTTCGCGCGCCAGCTCACCGGCGCGCTGGGCGCCGCGGGCTTCGACGTCGCCGCGAGCACGGACATCCTCGGCGTCGAGCTCGCGGGCTGCGCCAAGAACGCCGCCGCGCTGGCCGCCGCGGCGGCCGCGGGCGCCGGGCCGAACGCCGCCGGCGCCGCCGCGGGCAAGGTCTTCGCGGAGGTCGACGCCTACGCCCGCGCCGCCGGCTCCCGGCCGGAGACCTTCGCGGGGCTCGCCGGCACCGGCGATCTGGTCGCCACCGTGCTGGCCGACGGCTCGCGCAACCGCCGCGCCGGCGAGATGCTCGGCCGCGGGGTCCCGGCGGGCGACATCGCGCCCGCGCTCGGGCAGACCGCCGAGGCCGTCGCGTGCGTGCCGCTGCTCGCCGAGCGCGTCAACGCGGCCGGCGTCGAGTCGCCCGCGCTGACCGGTCTCGCGGGGCTGATCGAGGGACGGATCGCGCCCGAGCACTGGACCGCGTCGCTGACCGCGCCGGCGCCCGCGCGCCCGAAGTCCGCCGCCCGCGCCGCGTAGGTAGGGTCCGCCGTGCATGGCCGCCCCGGAGCAGACCAGCGAGCAGCGCGAGCAGAAGCGCCAGCTCGACGCGGACTTTTCCGACCTCTACCGGGCGCACCTGCGCGACGTCTACTCCTACTCGTACTACCGGGTGGGCAACCACCACGACGCCGAGGACCTCACGGAGCAGACCTTCCTGCAGGCCTACCGGCACTTCGAGCGCGCCCAGCGCGAGTCCGACGGCCGGCCGCTGCGCCCGTGGCTCATCCGCATCGCCCACAACCTGGCGGCCAACTACTACCGCGACCGGTCGCGCAAGCCGCAGACGCCGATCGACGACGCGGGCGTGCTGTCGGAGCCGATCACCACGGAGGCGCTGGTCGAGGACCGCGACGACCTCAAGCGCATCCTCGACTGCGTGCAGCTGCTGCCGGACGACCGCCGCGAGGCGCTGATCATGCGCTTCGCGCTGGGCATGGACAACCGGGAGATCGCGCGGGCGCTCGGGCGCACCGACGGGGCGACCAAGGTGCTGCTGCACCGCTCGATCCGGCAGCTCGAGGAGCTCGTCAAGAAAGCTGCAGGAGAGGCGTGAGAAGCTGATGGCCGGCGAGCTCGAAGCCCTGCTGCGCCAGGCGCTCGCGCCCGTCGAGCCGCCCGCCGAGCTCGAGGCCCGCCTCGAGGACTCGCTGGCGTCGATCGTCGAGAAGGCGGCCGACGAGCTCGACGCGTTCGAGATCACGGCGATGCAGGACCCGCGCAACTGGCCCGAGATGGTGTTCCGGCCGGCGGCGGCGGTGGTCGTCGGCGGCGTCGCTGCGGTCGGGCTGATCGCCGTGCGCACCCAGCGCAAGCGCCACCGGCGCGCGGCGCTGGCCAGCGGGCCGCTCGAGCTGGCCGAACGCACGCTGCGCGACGCGGCCCACGAGGCGCGCCGCCTCGCCGACGAAGGCGCCCGCCGGCGCTCGCGCTGATCCGGCTCGCCACCGGTCGCGTAAGGAGTGACCGTGGCATTGCTTCGCAAAGCACCCAGAGACGGCGGCGACGCGCTCGGCGCTCTCGCCGACGAGGACCTGATGCAGCTGGTCCGCGGCGGCGACGCCCGCGCGTTCGAGGCCGTCTACGAGCGCCATTCGGGCGTCGCGTTCTCGCTCGCGTACCGCATGTGCGGCTCGCGCAACGCCGCCGAGGACATCGTCCAGGAGGCCTTCCTGTCGATCTGGCGCTCCGGCGCGCGCTACGACCGGGCCCGCGGCTCGGTGCGGACCTGGGTGCTGGGCATCGTCCACCACCGCGCGATCGACGCCCTGCGGCGCTCGACGGTCCACGACCGCCGCCGCGCCTCCGACGAGGGCATCGAGGAGCGCTTCGAGTCGGGCGAGCGCACCGACGCCGAGGTGGCGCGCCGCGAGGAGGCGCGCACCGTGCGAGGGGCGATGGAGACGCTGCCCCCCGAGCAGAGCCAGGTCATCGAGCTCGCCTACTTCGGCGGCTTCACCCACACGGAGATCGCCGAGATGCTCCAGACCCCGATCGGCACCATCAAGGGCCGCATGCGGCTGGGTCTGGAGAAGATGCGCAACCAGCTGCGCATGGCCGAGGTGTCGCCGTCATGAGCCCCGCCGACCGCCACCAGGACGAGTGGGCCGACGCCGTCGGCGCCTACCTCCTCGAGGCCCTGCCCGAGGACGAGCGCGCGGCCTTCGAGGCGCACCTCGAAGGCTGCACGACCTGCCAGGAGGACGTCGCGATGCTGCGCGTCGCCTCCGACGCGCTGCCCGCCTCCGTCCAGCAGCTCGCGCCGCCGCCCGAGCTCAAGGGCCGGATCATGGCCGTCGTGCGGGCCGAGGCCGACCTGCTCGCCGCCGCCTCCGGCCCGCGGGCCGACCTTCCCGAGCGCGCGCGTGACCGGGGCTGGCTCGGCTGGCTGACCGCGCGGCCCGGGCTCGCCGCGGCCGGCGTGGCGCTGCTGCTGCTCGTCGGCGGCGTGAGCGGCGCCGTCATGAGCGGCGGCGAGGACGGCCGCGTCGTGACGGCGTCCGTCGCCCGGGAGGTGGCCGAGAACGCGACCGCCAAGCTCGTCATCCACAAGACGGACTCGAAGCTCGAAGTCACCCGCATGCCCCCGCCGCAACAGGGCCGCGTCTACCAGGTGTGGCTCAAGCGCGCCGGCGTCAAGGAATACGAGCCGACGTCCGCGCTGTTCGTTCCGCGCGCCGGTGGCGACGGCTCCGTCTCGGTGCCCGGCTCGCTCAAGGGCGTCGAGCAGGTGCTCGTCACCTCCGAGCCCGCGGGCGGGTCGTCGACGCCCACGCGCGACCCGGTCATCACGGCCGACACCGCTTAGCGACCACTGAGAGACCGCTGCTAGCTTGGCCGCCGCATGGCCACGTGCTACCGCCATCCCTCGCGCGAGACGGGCGTCTCGTGCTCGAACTGCGGCAACCCGATCTGCCCGGACTGCATGACGGCGACGCCGGTCGGGATGCGCTGCCCCGACTGCGCGCGCCAGAAGACCAAGGTCCGCACCGCCGCGCACATCCGCGCCGGCGGCGACCCGATCGCCACCTACGTGATCATCGGGCTCTGCGTGCTGGTGGCCTTCGGGAGCGGCAGCCTGGTCAGCGGGGGCAGCGGCCCGGTGTTCCGCGACGGCGCCCTGTTCGGGCCGGCGATCGCCTTCAACCACGAGTACTGGCGACTGGTCACCTCCGGCTTCCTGCACGGCGGCCTCATCCACCTCGGCTTCAACATGTACATCCTCTACTGGCTCGGCGGGATGCTCGAGCCGGTGATCGGCCGCGCGCGGTTCGTGGCCCTCTACTTCGCGTCGCTGCTCGGCGGATCCTTCGGCGCGCTCCTGCTCAGCCCGGACAAGGTGACCGTGGGCGCGTCGGGCGCGGTCTTCGGCCTCATGGGCGCGGCGCTGGTGATGCAGCGCGCGCGCGGGATCGACCCGATGCAGTCGGGGATCCTGCCGCTGATCCTGCTCAACCTCTTCATCTCGTTCCTGCCGGGGCTCAACATCTCGATCGGCGGCCATCTGGGCGGGCTGCTGGCCGGCGTGATCGCCGGGTTCGTGATCGAGGAGGCGGCCAAGCGCCGCACCTCGCAGCTCGTCGCGGTGGCCGGCTGCGCGGTGATCGGCGCGCTGGCGGTGGCCGGCGCGCTCGCGGTCGCCGGCAACGAGACCGCGCCGATCGCGCTCGGCGCGATCACCGGCCTGCTGTAGCCGGCAGACGGTCGTAGGTCGCCTGGACGGCGGCGAGGAGCTGGGCCGGTGCGAAGCGGGCGGTGACGTCGCGCGCGGCCGCGGCGCCGAGGCGCTCGCGGCGCTCCGGGTCGTCGCGCAGGGCGGCGAGCGCGCGGGCGAGCGCGCGGTGGTCGCCCGGGGCGACGAGGACGCCGGTCTCGCCGTCGCGGATGATCTCCGGCAGCCCGCCGTGGCCGGCGGCGACGACGCAGCAGCCCGCCGCGGCGGCCTCCAGCGCGGCGTTGGGCAGGGGGTCGGGGCGCTTCGAGGGGACCGCGACGACGTC
>DASVQH010000053.1:0-14994 GCA_036389195.1 Solirubrobacteraceae bacterium | reverse complement strand
CACGCGGCGTTGCTGCGTCACGCTTTCGCGCATTGCGCAAGATTCCCCACTGCTGCCTCCCGTAGGAGTCTGGGCCGTGTCTCAGTCCCAGTGTGGCTGATCGTCCTCTCAGACCAGCTACCCATCGTCGCCTTGGTAGGCCGTTACCCCACCAACAAGCTAATGGGCCGCGGGCCCGTCCCGATGCGAAGGCCGAAGCTATCTTTCCTCAATGAACTGATGTTCAAGGAGCACATCCGGTATTAGCCCGAGTTTCCTCGGGTTGTCCCGGTCATCGGGGTGGGTTACCCACGTGTTACTCACCCGTTCGCGGCTCTGCCCCGGGGCAAGCCCCGGTTCGTCGCTCCACTTGCATGTGTTAAGCACGCCGCCAGCGTTCGTCCTGAGCCAGGATCAAACTCTCCGTGAAGAACTGCTCACGAAAAGCCGACATGAACCACACGAGGCGCCGCCGGTACACAGTGGCGGCGCGGGTTCCATGACGAGGTACTGCTTCCTACTTGACTCTTTGGTCTGCCTCGCGACGGCCAGAAGGCCATCGGGGCAGGTCGAACCTGGACGCACACTCGGCTTGCCCGAGGACTAGGCCCTCGGTCGGCCGGGTGCGCATGCTGTTGAGTTTTCAAAGACCGTGCGCCCGAGACTGCCGGGGGGACTCCCCGGTGCTCTTTCGAGCGGGCTCCGCAGTGTAGCGCGCCAGTCGCGGCCCCTCAACCTTCCGGGCCGGCCCTTCAGCGCCCTCCTGCAGCGGCGAGGGAATGTAGCACCCCGCCCGACCGACGCGAAGCTCAGGCGACGATCAAGCGCCGGAAGCGCCGCTTGCCGACCTGCAGCACCGCGCCGTCGAGCTTCCCGCACGCCACGTCGAGCGTGCCGGCGTCCACGACGTCGCCGTCCAGCCGGACCGCCCCCTGGGCGATCGCCCGGCGCGCGTCGGAGCGCGAGCCCCCGAACACGGCCACGATGACCTCCGGCAGGTGCGCCGTCCCGTCGGGACAGGCCACCGAGGCCTCCTCGACCTCGGCCGGCACGTCGCGCGCGACGAACACGCGGTCGAACTCGGCCTCGGCGGCCGCCGCCGCGTCCGGCCCGCCGGCGAACCGCTCCACGAGCGCCCGCGCCAGCGCGCGCTTGGCCTCGCGCGGTCCGCCCGCCCCCGGCACCGGCGATCCGAGCAGCAGGTCGTACCACCCGGGCATGGCGGCGTCGGGGAGCGAGAGCGTGCGGCCGTACATCTCGCCGGCCGCCTCGGTGACGCCGATGTGGTTGCCCAGCGACTTCGACATCTTCTGCGCGCCGTCGATCCCCACGAGCAGCGGCATCGTCAGCACCACCTGCGGCGGCTGGCCGTAGGCCTGCTGGATCGCCCGGCCCATCAGCAGGTTGAAGGTCTGGTCGGTGCCGCCGAGCTCCACGTCGGCGCGAACCGCCACCGAGTCGTAGCCCTGCAGCACCGGGTACAGCAGCTCGAGCAGCGAGATCGGCTCAGAGCCGGCCCAGCGGCGCGCGAAGTCCTCGCGCTCGAGGATCTGGGCCACCGTCACCGTGCGGACGAGGCGGAAGAGCGCGTCGGTCGGCATGTCGAGCCACTCGGAGTTGTGGCGGATCTCCAGCCGCTCGTCCGTACGCAGCACGCGCGCCGCCTGGTCGACGTAGGTCCGCGCGTTGGCGTCGATCTCCTCGCCCGAGAGCAGCGGGCGCGTCGCCGAGCGCCCGCTCGGGTCGCCCACGCGCGCGGTGTAGTCGCCGATGATCAGCACGACGGTGTGACCCGCGTCCTGGAACTCGCGCAGCTTCTGGAGCACCACGGTGTGGCCGAGGTGGACGTCGGCGGCGGTCGGGTCGAGGCCGAGCTTGACGCGCAGCGGGCGGCCCTCGGCGAGGCGCTCGGCGAGCGCGCCCGCGGGCAGGCACTCGACGGCGTTGCGGGCCAGCTGGGCGGCGGCCGCGACGGCCTCGGGCGGCGGGGTGGGCATCGGACCCAATGCTAGGCTCTCGACCCCGACGACCGCCCGCTCGCGGCGGTCACAGGCATGCCGTCGGAGCGAGCGCCCCGCCGCGGCCCGACCGCCACACCGATGCCCGAGCTCGAGCGACATCCCGGCGCCGACGTGATCCCGCTCCACCCGGGCCCGCCGTCGCCTCCGCCCCCGCGGGCGCGCGTGCGCATCAAGAAGCTCCGGCTCCTGGCGCTGCTCACCGGCCTGGGGATCCTCGCCGCCGTCTCGGCGGCCTTCGGGATGATGATGGCCGTCGCCGCCGACCTGCCGGAGATCGACCGCCTCGAGCTGTCGTCGAAGAACTCGGTGGTCGAGGACCGCACGGGTCGCCGCCTGGGGATCCTCACGGGCGCGCAGAACCGGATCCTGCTGCGCGAGAACGAGATCCCCGTGGTGATGACCCACGCGATCATCGCGATCGAGGATCAGCGCTTCCTCACCCACCCCGGGGTGGACCTCCAGGGCACGGCGCGCGCGCTCTACCAGGACGTGGTCGCCGGCGGCGCCGTCCAGGGCGGCTCGACCATCACCCAGCAGTTCGTCAAGAACGCGACGGCCGCGCAGTCGCAGCGCACGCTGCTCAACAAGGTCCGCGAGGCGGCGCTGGCCTTCCACATCAGCCGCAAGTGGTCCAAGGCGCACATCATGCGCAACTACCTGAACTCGATCTACTTCGGCAACGGCGCCTACGGCCTGGAGGCCGCCGCGCGAACCTACTTCGGCTACAACCACGACGGCTGCGACAGCCCCAAGCCGCAGGTCCGGTGCGCCAGCCAGCTGCTGCCCGCCGAAGCCGCGATGCTGGCCGGCGTCGTGGCCTCGCCGAGCATGTACGACCCGCTGGCGCACCCGAAGGCCGCGCGCGGCCGCCGCGACGTCGTGCTGGGCAAGATGCGCGAGCAGGGCTACCTCGACGCGGGCCAGTACGCGACCGCGATCGCCACCCCGCTGCCGGTCGAGGGCGAGGTCCGCCCGCCGCAGGAGGAGACGCCCTACCCCTACTTCACCTCGTGGGTCAAGCAGCAGATCGTCGACGAGCTCGGCGGCGGCTCGGTCGGCGCGCGCCGCGCCTTCGAGGGCGGGCTGCGGATCCGCACGACGATCGACAGCCGGCTGCAGGAGGCCGCGGAGACCAGCGTCCAGCGGTGGCTCAGCCGCACGGGCGGTCCCGAGGCCGCGATGGTCGTGCTCGACAACCGGACCGGCGAGGTCCGCGCGATGGTGGGCGGGCCGTCGGAGCGCTACGCGGACCGGCCCTTCAACCTCGCGACGCAGGGGCAGCGCCAGCCCGGGTCGGCGTTCAAGCCGTTCGTGCTCGCGCAGGCGCTGTCCGACGGCATCTCCCCCAACTCGACCTGGGTCTCGAGCAAGCAGACGATCCGCGTCCCGCGCTCGAGCGAGAAGTTCGTCGTCAACAACTACGAGAACGCCTACTCGGGCGTGACGACCCTCGCGCGCGCGACGACGTTCTCCGACAACTCCGTCTACGCCCAGGTCGGCGTGAAGGTGGGGACGCGGCGGATCGCCAGCCTGGCGCGGCGGATGGGGATCCGCACCGACGTCTCGACCAACTACGCCATGACGCTCGGCGGGCTGCGCCAGGGCGTGACGCCGCTCGATCTCGCGCACGCCTACCTGACCTTCGCCAGCCGTGGCCAGCTCGTCTACGGGACGATGAGCCCGGACGCCGGTCGCTTCCGCGGCGGCATCCGCAACGTCCCCGGCCCGCCCGGGATCTCGGCGATCCTCCGCGGCGACGGCAAGAAGGCCAAGGCGATCAAGCTCCCGAACGGCCATCTTGCCCGCAACCGCGTGCGCGAGCGGCGGATCCTCTCCACGGGCGTCGCCGACCAGGTCTCCGGGATCCTGCAGACGGTGACCCGCGACGGCACGGGCAAGCGCGCGTGGCTCGGCCCGGACCAGCTCTCCGCCGGCAAGACCGGCACGACCGAGGAGTACTCCGACGCCTGGTTCGCCGGCTGGTCGCGCCGCTACACGGTGGCGGTCTGGGTCGGCTATCCGGACGGCTTCCGCCCGATGAAGACCGAGTGGCAGGGCGAGCCGGTCGCGGGCGGCACCTACCCGGCGGCGATCTGGCACGACTTCATGACCGCGGCCTTCGCGATCTACCCCGAGAAGCGGGACGACGAGGAGGACGACGCCGGCGCCGAGAGCGGCACCGCGCCGCCGGCCGCGGCTTCCCCGGCGGCGCCGGCGGCCGGCGCCACCCCCGCGCCCGCGACCCAGGCCGCGCCCACGCCGGCGCCCGCCGCGCCCGCGCCGGCGCCGAGCGGCGGCGGCACCGGCGGGACCGGCGGCACGACCGCGCCGGCGCCTCAGCCGGCGCCCGAGCCGCAGGCGCCGCCGGCGCAGTCCGCGCCCGCCCCGGAGGCCGAGGGCGGCGGGACGGCGGGCGGCGGCGGCGGCGCGGCGGCCGGCGACGGCACCCCGCCCTAGCCGCTCGCTACAGCGTCTCGCGCAGCCCCGGCGGCCACGGCCGCGAGACGAACCGCGACCCGGCGGAGCAGAAGCGCCACGGCAGCTCGGCGGCCTTGGTGATCCCGATCCGCGGCCCCACGACGATCCCCGGCGGCGGGCCGTCGCGCGGGAGGATGGCGATCGGGCCGTCGACGAGGTCGGTGGTGTTCTCGGCGAGGTCGACGCCCAGCGCCTGCGTCAGCTTCCCCGGCCCCGAGCAGAGGTCCAGCAGCGCGTGGCGCCCGCGCCGCTCGCGCATCCGCTCGAGGCCGGCCTCCGGCTCCAGCGCGCGGATCAGCACGGCGGCGCCGACGCCTTCGGGCTCGGCGACCGCGTTGAGCAGCGCGTGGATCCCGTAGGAGCGGTACACGTAGGCGCGGCCCGGCGGCCCGAAGAGCACGTGGGTGCGCGCGGTCAGCCCGATGTGCGCATGACAGGCGGGCTCTGAGTCGTGGTAGGCCTCGGTCTCGACGATCTTCCCCGCGGCGCCCTCGAAGGCGACGACGCAGCCGAGGAGGTCGCGCGCCACGTCGACGACCGGCCGGGCGTAGAAGGCGCGCGGGAGCGGCGCGCTCAAGCCGGCTGGCCGTCGAGCTCCGCGCGCGCGTGAGCGAGCTGCTCGCGCACGCGGGCCAGGGCCGTGCCGCCCTCGGAGACCTTGGACTCCAGCCACGCGCCCTGCGAGAGCACGGCGTAGAACTCCTCGTCGAGCAGCTCGGAGTGCGCGGCGAGCTCCTCGCGGGACAGCGCCGACAGCGAGCGCCCCGAGTCCACCGCCGTGCGCACCAGCCCGGCGACGACGCCGTGGGACTGGCGGAACGGCAGCCCCCGGCGCACGAGGAGGTCGGCGATGTCGGTGGCCGCGATCAGCTCGTCGCCCGCCGCCGCCGCCAGGCGCTCGCGGTCGAAGCGGATCGTCTCGATCATCCCGCGCGCGGCGGCGAGGCAGAGGTCGAGGGTGTCCGCCGCGTCGAAGAGGTGCTCCTTGTCCTCCTGCATGTCCTTGTTGTAGGTCAGCGGGAGCCCGTGCATGACGCCGTGGAGGCCGACCAGGTGGGCGGCGACCCGCGGCGCCTTGGCGCGCAGCAGCTCCGCGGCGTCGGGGTTCTTCTTCTGGGGCATGATCGAGGAGCCCGAGGCCCAGGCGTCGGACACCTCGCAGAACCCGAACTCGTCGCTCGACCACAGCACGATCTCCGCGCCCAGGCGGGAGAGGTGGGTGGCGCAGGTGGCGGCGGCCGACAGGAAGTCGAGGACGAAGTCGCGGTTGGAGACGGCGTCGATCGAGTTGGGCGCGACCCCGGCGAAGCCGAGCTCGCGGGCCACCATCGCCCGGTCGGTCGCGAAGTTGACCCCGGCCAGCGCGCCGGCGCCGAGCGGGAGCTCGTCCGTCCCGCCGAGCACCGCCTCGAAGCGGCGGGCGTCGCGGCGGAACATCCAGAAGTAGGCCAGCAGGTGGTGGGAGAGGTAGACGGGCTGGGCGCGCTGCAGGTGGGTGTAGCCGGGCAACGGCCAGTCGAGGTGGCGCTCGGCGCACAGCACGAGCGCGCTCTGCAGCGCTTGCAGGCGCTCGATGGTGCGCAGCGCGTGGGCGCGGGTGTACATCGCGACGTCGGTGGCCACCTGGTCGTTGCGCGAGCGCGCCGTGTGCAGCCGGCCGCCGACCGGGCCGGCCACCTCGGTGAGCCGCCGCTCGATCGCCATGGGGATGTCCTCGTCGTCCGGGTGGACCTCGAAGCGGCCGGCGTCGAGCTCCTCGGCGACGCGATCGAGGCCGGCGTGCAGCGCGTCGCGGTCGGCCTCGGCGATGATCCCCGCCGCCGCGAGCATCGTCGCGTGGGCGCGCGACTGCTCGATGTCGTACGGCCCGAGCCGCCAGTCGAACCCGATGGACGCGTTGAGCTGCTGGAAGACCGGGTCCTGGGGCTCGGAGAAGCGGGACATGGTCGGCATCATGCCGGGGATGGAGCTCGAGGTGCGCGCCGCCCGCCCGGACGACCGGGCCGCCGCGGGACTGCTGTACGAGTCGGCGGCGCCGTACTACGACGCCTACGCCGGCGGCGAGCGGCGCGCCCGCCGGCTGCTGGCGCGGATGTGGACGCTGCCGGGCCACACCGCCAGCTACGAGGTCAGCCGCGTGGCGATCGTCGACGGGGAGCTGGCCGGCGTGCTCGCCGGCTTCCGCCTGCGCGAGGGCAACGCGCTGGCCACCCGCTTCGTGTCGCTCTCGCTGCGGCGGGTGCCGCCGTGGCGGTGGATCGCCATCACCCGCCACCTCCGGGCCGCCGGCCGGCTGACGCCGCGGCCGCCCGTCGACGCCTACTACGTCGACGCGCTGGCGGTGGCGGCCGCCTTCCGGCGTCGCGGCGTCGCCACGGCGCTGCTCGCGGCGGCGGCGGAGGAGGCGGAACGGGGCGGCGCCTCGGGGGTCGCGCTGGACACCGGGCTCGACAACGCCGCCGGGCGCGCGCTCTACGAGCACCTCGGCTTCCGGCGCACGAGCGTGCGCGCCGCCGAGGACCCGCGCACCGCGCGCGCCATCGGCGGGCGCGGCTTCATCTCCTACTTCAAGTAAGCGATGACCTGGCCGAGCGCCTCGGCGACCCGGGCGACCTGGCCCTCGGTCATCTCCGGGAAGAACGGCAGCGCCAGCGAGCGCGCGGCGACGTCCTCGGCGACCGGGAACTCCCCCGGGCGGTGCCCGAAGCGCTCGCGGTAGAACGACATCAGGTGGATGGCCGGCAGGTAGGGCTTGGAGCGCACCCCGTGGCCGTGCAGCGCCATCATCGTCTCGTCGCGGTCGACGTCGTGGGGCAGCTGGACCACCCACACGAACCAGCCGCGGTGATCGCCGCCGGCGTCCGGGCACGGGAGCTCGAGGCCCCGCTCGGCGGCCAGCGGGGCCAGCGCCTCGCGGTAGAGGGCGGCGACGCGGGCCCGCGCCGCGAGCATGTCGTCGAGGCGCTCGAGCTGCGCCGTCCCCAGGGCGCACGCGATGTCCGACAGCCGGTAGTTGAAGCCCAGCCGGTCGTGGTCGAGCCACCCCATGTCCGGCGCGCGGCCCTGGTTGCGCTCGGAGTCGATCCGCACCTTCATCGCCTCCGAGCCCATCACGACCATCCCGCCCTCGCCGGTCGTCAGCTGCTTGTTGGCGTAGAAGCCGAAGATCGCCGGATGGCCGCGGCCGCCCACGGCGACCCCGTCGCCGTGGCGCGCGCCGAGCGCCTGGGCGGCGTCCTCGACGATCGGCAGCTTGTGCCGCTCCAGGCGCGCGACGTCGGCCGGATAGCCGAAGATGTGCACGGGCAGCAGCGCGCGGGTGCGCTCGGTGATCGCCGCCGCGGCGGCCGCCGGGTCGAGGTTCAGCGTCACCGGGTCGATGTCGGCGAACACCGGCCGCGCCCGCTCGTAGAGCACCGCGTTGGCGGTGGCGACGAAGGAGAACGGCGTCGTGACCACCTCGTCGCCGTCGGTCACCCCCACCGCGCGCAGGGCGAGATGCAGGGCCGCGGTCCCCGACGAGACGGCGCTCGCGTGGCGCGCGCCGACGCGCTCGGCGAACGCCTGCTCGAACGCGGGGGCGCGCGGACCCAGCGACAGCTGGCCCGAGCGCAGCACGTCGAGCACCGCCAGCTCCTCGGCGTCACCGAGGACCGGACGGGCGAGCGGGATCTCCTCGACCCCGGCCGATGTGGGGAGAGCGCCCATGGCCAGGGCGAACAGCCTACGAGGTCGGGAGGCGGCTCCGCAGTGCGGCCGCGCGCTCGTGATGCACCCTTCCCGGGAGCATCCCCGCTTCCAGCGAGTCCACCAGCGCGTCCCAGGAGGCCTCGATCACGTTCTCGTGGACCCCGATGGCGCCCCACGTGTCCGTCCCGTCGGAGGCGTCGAGCAGGACGCGCGTCACCGCGCCGGTGGCCCGGGCCTCGTCGAGGATGCGGACCTTGTAGTTGACGAGCTTGATGTCGCGCAGGTGGGGATGGACCTCGCCGATCGCGCCGCGCAGCGCCTGGTCGAGCGCGTGGACGGGGCCGTTGCCCTCGGCGGTGTGGACGCAGCGGTCGCCCTCCACCCACACCTTCACGGTCGCCTCGGTCATGACCTTGCCGTCCTCGCGCTTCTCGGCGATCACCCGCCAGGACTCCAGCCGGAACAGCGGCTCGTAGGTGCCGGTCTCGCGCCGGATCAGCAGGTCGAAGGAGCCGTCGGCGGCCTCGAACTGAAAGCCCGCGTGCTCGAGCGCCTTGACGCGCTCGATCACGCCGGCCGCCGCCGCGTCCGAGAGCTCCACGCCGCGCTCGGCGGCGCGCGAGAGCACGGTGCCCTTGCCCGCCAGCTCCGAGACGAGCAGCTCGCGCGCGTTGCCGACGGCCGCCGGGTCGACGTGCTCGAACGTCGCGGGATCGGCGTTGACGCCGGCCACGTGCATCCCGCCCTTGTGGGCGAAGGCGTTCTTGCCCACGTACGGCTGGTCGGGGTCCGGGACGAAGTTGAGCAGCTCGTCGACGAGGTGCGCGGTCGCGGTCAGGCGCGAGAGGCCGTCCGGCCCGAGGCAGCGGCGGCCGAGCTTGAGCTCGAGCGTGGGGATGATCGAGGTCAGGTTGGCGTTCCCGCAGCGCTCGCCGTAGCCGTTGAGGGTCCCCTGGACCATCGTGGCGCCGGCCAGGACGGCGGCGAGCGAGTTCGCCACGCCGCACTCGGCGTCGTTGTGGGCGTGGATGGCGACCGGGACGCCCCCGAGCGCGGCGACCACCTCGGCGGTCACGGCCCCGACCTCGTGCGGCAGCGTGGCCCCGTTGGTGTCGCACAGCGTCACCACCTCCGCCCCCGCGGCGGCGGCCGCCCGCAGGCAGGCCAGCGCGTACGCCGGGTCGTCGCGCCAGGCGTCGAAGAGGTGCTCGGCGTCGTAGATCACGCGCTTGCCGGCCTCGGCGAGGAACGCGACCGACTCGGCGATCATCGCCAGGTTCTCCTCGCGCGAGACCCGCGTGACCTTCTCCAGGTGCAGCCCCCAGGTCTTGCCGACGATCGTGCACACCGGCGCGAAGCACGCCGCCAGCGTGCGCAGGCCGGGGTCGTCCTGCGCCGCCACGTCGCGCCGCCGCGTCATCCCGAAGGCCGCGACGTCGGCCGCGAAGGTCTCGCGCGAGAGCAGCTCGAAGAGCGCGGCCTCCTTGGGGTTGGAGGCCGGGAAGCCGGCCTCGATGAGGTGGACGCCCAGCTCGTCGAGGGCGTGCGCGACCCGCACCTTCTCCTCGGCCGACAGCGACATCCCCTCGCCCTGCATCCCGTCGCGCAGGGTGCAGTCGTAGGCGAGGATCACGCGGTCGTTCTCGCGGGCACCACGTCGAGCCACTCGGCGTAGCGCTCCGAGCGCCCGTGCAGGGCGTCCTCGTACTCGCGCTGGACGACCGTGGTGATCTCGCCCGGCTTGCCGTCGGCGACCGCGTGGTCGTCGATCTCGCGCACGGGGACCAGCTCGGCCGCCGTGCCGCACATGAACACCTCGTCGGCCAGGTAGAGCTCCGTGCGCGCGATGTCGCGCTCGAGCACCTCGTAGCCGAGGTCGCGCGCGATCTGGATGATCGAGCGGCGCGAGATGCCGTCGAGGATCGAGGCGGTCTGCGGCGGCGTGTGGATGACGCCGTCGCGCACCACGAAGATGTTCTCGCCCGAGCCCTCGCAGACGTGACCGAGGTGGTCGAGCAGGATCGCCTCCTCGTAGCCGGCCTTGTGCGACTCGATCTTGGCGAGGATCGAGTTGAGGTACTGGCCCGAGGCCTTGGCGGCGGGGATCAGCGCGTCGGGCCCGATCCGGCGCCACGAGGACACCTTGGCCCGCACGCCGACGCTCTTGGACTCCTCCCCCAGGTACGCGCCCCACTTCCAGACGGCGATCGCGACGTCGACCGTCGCGTCGAGCGGGAACAGCCCCATCGTGCCGTAGCCGCGGAAGATGATCGGCCGGATGTAGCAGGAGGCGAGCCCGTTGCGGGCGATCGTCTCGTGCGTGGCGGCGCGGATCTCCTCGCGCGTGTAGGGGACCGGCATGTAGTAGAGCTCGCTCGACTTGAACAGCCGGTCGATGTGGTCCTGGTGGCGGAAGACCGCCGTGCCGCGAGGGGTCTCGTAGGCGCGGACGCCCTCGAACACGCCGGTGCCGTAGTGCAGGCCGTGGGTGAGGACGTGGACCTTGGCGTCCTGCCAGGCGACGAGCTCCCCGTTCATCCAGATGAACTCCGCGGCGTTCTGCACTAGCGCTCTCCTGCCCGATCGAGTTGGCCCAGCACCGCCTGCGTCGCCTCGGCGGTGGTCGCCGAGCCGCCGAGGTCGGCGGTGCGCAGCCCGGCCTGCAGGGCCCGGTCCACGGCGGATTCTACGGCAGCCGCTTCGGGTTCCATACCGAACGCGTGGCGCAGCAGCAGCGCGGCGGAGAGGATCATCGCCAGCGGGTTGGCCTTGCCCGTGCCGGCGATGTCGGGCGCCGAGCCGTGCACGGGCTCGAACAGGCCGGGCTGCCCCGGCTCTCCCAGCGAGGCCGACGGCAGCATCCCGATCGAGCCGCTCAGCATGGCCGCCTCGTCGGAGAGGATGTCGCCGAACAGGTTCTCGGTGAGGATCACGTCGAAGTGCCGGGGCGCAGCGACGAGCTTCATGGCGGCGTTGTCGACGAGCAGGTGCTCGAGCTCGACGTTCGGGAACTCCTCGGAGTGCACCCGCATGACGACCTCGCGCCACAGCCGCGAGGACTCCATGACGTTGGCCTTGTCGACGCTCGTGACCCGCGAGCGGGCGGCCTGGAAGCCGCGGCGGGCGATCCGCTCGATCTCGGCGACCGAGTAGGTGCAGGTGTCGTAGGCGCTGTCGCCGTCGCGCCCGGAGGCGCCGAAGTAGATGCCGCCGGTGAGCTCGCGGACCACCAGCAGGTCGGTGCGCTCGATCAGCTCGCGCTTGAGCGGGCTCGCGTCGTACAGCGCCGGGACCGGCCGGACCGGCCGCAGGTTGGCGAACAGGCCGAGGCCCTTGCGCAGGCCCAGCAGCCCCTGCTCGGGGCGCGGCGCGGACGGATCGGTGGTGTCCCACTTCGGGCCGCCGACGGCGGCGAGCAGGACGGCGTCGGCCGCGCGGGCGGCCTGCAGGACCTCGTCGGTCAGCGCGGTGCCGTGGGCGTCGATGCTCGCGCCGCCGAACAGGTGCTCCTCGTAGGCGAAGGCGCCGTCGCCGGCGACCGCGTCGAGGACCTGCGTGGCCGCGCCGAGGATCTCCGGGCCGATGCCGTCGCCCGGCAGCGTGACGATCGTCCGGGTGCTCATCGGTGGTGCGGCGCCTCCCACGCCAGCTCCGGCCCGACGGGGACGATCCGCGTCGGGTTCACCGACGGGTGCGTCGTGTAGTAGTGCCGCTTGATCTCGTCCATCCGCACGGTCTCGGCCACCCCCGGCCACTGGTAGAGCTCGCGGGCGTAGGCCCACAGGTTGGGTAGGTCCACGATCCGCCGCAGCGAGCACTTGAAGTGGATCGCGTAGACGGTGTCGAAGCGCAGCAGCGTCGTGAAGAGCCGCCAGTCGGCTTCCGAGGGCCCGTCGGTGCCGGCCAGCCAGCGCCGCTCCCCGAGCAGCTCCTCGAGCATGGCCAGCGTCTCGAACAGCGGCCCGACGGCCTCCTCGTAGGCCTCCTGCGTCGCGGCGAAACCGGCCCGGTAGACCCCGTTGTTGAGGGTCTCGTAGATGCGCTCGTTGAGGCGGTCGATCTCTTCGCGGGCGTCGGGCGGGTAGAGGTCGGAGCCCTCCCCCATCCAGCGCACGATGTCGGCGGACTCGTTGTTGACGATCCGTCCCGCGCGCTTGTCCCACAGCACGGGCACCGAGTAGCGGCCGTCGAAGCTCGGGTCCGTCGCGTCGTACGCCTCGCCGAGGAGCTCATAGCCGTTGATCGGGTCGGTGTACTCGCCGCCGCTGAACGCCCACCCGCGCTCGTCGCGGTAGGGATCGACGGCGCTCATCGAGATGACGTCCTCGAGGCCCAGCAGCTTGCGCAGGATGATCGTCCGGTGCGCCCACGGGCAGGCGTAGGAGACGTAGAGGTGGAAGCGCCCCGGCTCGAGGGGCCCGGGGTGCTCGCGGAACTTCGACTCCTGGCGCTCGAAGCGCCCCTGCGCGTTGGCGAAGCCGGTGGCGGCTGCCACCCGATCGGCCGTTGCCTCGCCCGACTCGTCAGTGTGGGTGGACCCGCGGGGTCTCATAGGCTCGTCGTCGCCGGCAGCGGCGGGGCCTGGGCCTCGTAGGCGTCGATCGCGCCGGTCTGCTGGAGGGTGACGGCGATGTCGTCGAGCCCGCCGAGCAGGCGGCGGCGGCGCTCGGGGTCGAGCGCGAACGGCACCGCGCGTCCGCCGAAGCGGACCTCGAGCGCCTCGAGGTCGACCTCGGCCTCGCCGCCGGCGCGCGCGTGCTCCATCAGCGCGCGGACGTCGTCCTCGGGCAGCCGGACGGGCAGCAGCCCGATCTTCGTGCAGTTCGAGAAGAAGATGTCGGCGAAGCTCGGGGCCACGATCGCCTTGAAGCCGTAGTCCTGCAGGCCCCAGGGGGCGTGCTCGCGGCTGGAGCCGCAGCCGAAGTCCGGGCCGGTGACGAGGATCGGGTTGGCGGGGAGGTCCCAGTCGGGCGCCTTGCGCCAGTCGTCGAAGAGGAACTGGCCGAAGCCGGTCCGCTCGACGCGCTTGAGGTAGCGCGCGGGCATGATCTGGTCGGTGTCCACCGAGGCGCGGTCGAGGACGGAGACCGGGCCGGCGATGAGGCGGATCGGCTCCATCTAGACCGCCGCCCCTTCGCGGTCGTACGACCTGATGTCCACGAAGTGGCCCTCGATCGCCGCCGCGGCGGCCATCTCCGGCGAGACGAGGTGCGTGCGCCCGCCGCGGCCCTGGCGGCCCTCGAAGTTGCGGTTCGAGGTCGACGCGCAGCGCTCGCCGGGCGCCAGCGTGTCCGGGTTCATCCCCAGGCACATCGAGCAGCCGGCGGTCCGCCAGTCGAAGCCGGCGGCGCGGAAGACCTCGTCGAGCCCCTCGGCCTCGGCCTGCCTGGCCACCTGCTGGGAGCCCGGGACGACCATCGCGTCGACCGTCGGGGCGACGCGCCGGCCGCGCACGACCGCCGCGGCGGCGCGCAGGTCGCCGATCCGCGAGTTGGTGCACGAGCCGATGAAGACCCGGTCGAGCGCGATCTCCTCGATCGGCGTGCCCGCCTCCAGACCCATGTAGGCCAGCGCGCGCTCGTCGCCCTCGGACGCCGGCTCCGGGACCGCGGCGGTCACCGGGGCGACCATCGCGGGCGTGGTCCCCCACGTCACCTGCGGGGAGAGCTCGTCGGCGCGGATGACCACCTCGGTGTCGAAGCGCGCGCCGTCGTCGGTCTTGAGCCCGCGCCAGCGGGCGAGGGCGGCCTCGAAGTCCTCCGGCGCCGCCGGGCGGCCCTCGATCCACTCGAAGGTCGTCTCGTCCGGCGCGATCATCCCCGCGCGGCCGCCGCCCTCGATCGTCATGTTGCAGATCGTCATCCGGCCCTCCATCGAGAGCCCTTCGATGACCTCGCCGGCGAACTCGACCGCGTGCCCGGCCATCCCGTTGGTGCCCAGCCGGCCGATGGTGCCGAGGATCAGGTCCTTGGCGGTGACGCCGTAGCCGAGCGCCCCGTCGTAGCGGACCAGCATCGCCTTGGGCCGCGGCTGGGCCAGCGTCTGCGTGGCCAGCACGTGCTCGACCTCGCTCGTCCCGATGCCGAAGGCCAGCGCGCCGAACGCCCCGTGGGTCGCCGTGTGGGAGTCCCCGCAGACGATCGTCATGCCCGGCTGGGTGAGCCCGAGCTCCGGCCCGATCACGTGGACGATCCCCTGGCGGTCGGAGCCGAGGGAGTAGACGGGGACGCCGAACTCCGCGCAGTTGCGCTCGAGCGTCTCGACCTGGACCCGGGACAGCTCGTCGCGGATGCGCGCGGCCACCGGGGTGCCGTCGGTCGGCACATTGTGGTCGGCGGTGGCGATCGTGCGGTCGGGGCGTCGGACCGGGCGCCCGGCCATGCGCAGGGCGTCGAAGGCCTGCGGGCTGGTGACCTCGTGGACGAGGTGCAGGTCGATGTAGATCAGGTCCGGCGCGACCTCGTGGGCGCTCCAGAGCTTGTCGAAGAGGGTGGTGGTCATGATCGGCGAAGCCCCGCCGACAGCACTGCCAGCAGAGCGGCCTCCTTGGGTCCGGGGTTCTCGAAGTGGTGGGGCAGGTCGGCGTCGAAGGTCACGCAGTCGCCGGCGGCGAGCGCGTGCACCTCCCCGTCGATGTGAAGGCGGATGGCGCCCGTCTCGACCAGCGCGGTCTCGCGCGCGCCGGGCTCGTGGCGGGGCGGGTCGCCGGGCGCGCCGGTCTGCGCTCCCGGGGCGAGCGTGTGGCGCGTCACCTCGGCGCGCTGACCAGGGAGCGGCGGGGTCAGGATCTCGTAGGCGTGGCCCCCGGCGCCGCCCCGGCGGCGTT
>DASVQH010000052.1:0-3721 GCA_036389195.1 Solirubrobacteraceae bacterium | reverse complement strand
TGGCGCGGCCGCCGCCGGCATGCACGCCAGCGCGGTCCGCGAGCTCGCCGACGCGCTGAGCGGCGAGGACGCCGGCAAGGACATCGTGATCGTCCACTCCGAGCGGCTGCTGCGCTCGGCGGGCGCCGCGCGCGCGCTGCTCAACCTGGCCGCGCGGCTCAGCCTGGCCGGCCGCGACGGCGCGGGGATCATCGAGATCCCGTCGTCGGCCAACGGCCGCGGGCTGCGCGAGGCCGGCTTCGCGCCCGGCCACGGCCCCGGCTACACGACGCTGGCCGCCCCTGGCGCGGGCGCCGGGGACATCGCCGAGAAGCTCGCGGGCGGCGAGCTCTCGACGCTGCTGCTCTGGCACGCCGACCCGCTGCGCACGCACCCCGACCGCCAGGCCTGGGAGGCGGCGCTCGCCGGCGCCGGGACCGTCATCGCCTACGACTCCGTGCTCACCGAGAGCCTGCGCCGGCACGCCGACGTGGTCTTCCCGGCCGAGACCTACGCGGAGAAGGAGGGCACGCTCACGCATCCCGACGGGCGCGTGCAGCGGCTGCGGGTGGCGATCGGGCGGCCCAAGGGCGCCTCCGGGCCGGACTCCGGCGTGCGCGCCGGCTGGCGGCTCATCGCCGACATCGGCCGCGCGGCCGGGCTGGAGGGCCGCGTGCTCGCCGGGCCGATGGTCTCCAAGCAGCTCTTCGACGCCGTGCCGTTCTACGCGGGCCTCTCGCTCGACGAGATCGGCCCCAAGGGCGTCCGCTGGCAGGAGCGCGCCGCGGCGAGCGCCGCCGCGCCCGCGCAGCCGTGGCAGCTCGCCCGCCTGGATCCGCCGGGCGCCGGGCCGCAGGCCAACGGGTCGTTGCGGGTCGGCACGTTCCGCTCGCTGTGGAGCTCCAAGGAGGTCGACGTCTCCCCCGCGCTGGCCTTCCTGCGCCCGCGCCAGACCGTCGAGCTGTCCCCGGCCGACGCCGAGCGCCTCGGCGTGACCGGCGGCGACCAGGTCGAGCTCGGGTCCAACGGGACGCGCGTGCAGGGCGCGGCGATGGTGCGCGCCGCCGTGCCCACCGGCTCCGTGTTCGTCATCGAGGGGACGCGCGAGTCGCCGGCCAACGTGTTGACCGAGCCGCTGGTCGAGGTCCGCCGGGTTGGCGGGGTCGCCTCGACGGTGCCCAGCGGGCAGCCGGCCATCGTCACCCCGGCCCACGAGGGGCTCACCGAGCCGCGCTCGTCCTCGCCCGAGAGCCCGCCTGGGACGGTCAAGGAGAGCCTGAACGAATGATCGACCTCCCGCTCGCCGTCGTCGGCTTCTACGAGCCCTGGTGGATCCAGATCATCAAAGCGCTCGTCTTCTTCTTCATCCTCTTCAACCTGGTGCCGATCGCGCTGCTGGGCGACCGCAAGATCCTCGGGCGCTTCCAGCACCGCTACGGGCCCAACCGCGTCGGCCCCTACGGCTCGCTGCAGCCGATCGCCGACATCGGGAAGCTGCTGCTCAAGGAGCAGTTCCGGCCCAACACGGCGACGGGCTGGCTGTTCGCGCTGGCCCCGGTCATCTCGATGCTCACCGCGGTCGCGTCGCTGGCGGTCATCCCGTTCTCGAACGTCGTCGACATCTTCGGCGAGCCCGTCGGGCTCTACGGGATCGACCCGTCGATCGGCGTCCTCTACGCGTTCGCGTTCGGCGGCATCGCGTTCTACGGGCTGATGCTCGGCGGCTGGTCGTCGGGGTCGAAGTACTCGTTCCTGGGCGCCATGCGCGCGGCCGCGCAGCTGATCTCCTACGAGGTCTCCCAGGGCCTCGCGCTGGTCGGCGTCGTCATGACCGCGCAGTCGCTGTCGCTGACCGAGATCGTCGAAGCGCAAGCCGGGCTCTGGTACATCGTCCCCCAGTTCGTCGGCTTCCTGATCTTCCTGACGGCCGGCTTCGCCGAGACCAACCGCGCCCCGTTCGACCTGTCCGAGGCCGACGCCGAGCTGATCGGCGGCTACATCACCGAGTACGGCGGCGGCCGGTTCGCCGCGTTCTTCGCGGCCGAGTACGCGAACATGGTGGTGATCTCGGGGCTGACCGTGACGCTGTTCCTCGGCGGCTGGATGCTGCCGTTCGGGATCGACCCGCCGACCTGGGTCGACCCGTTCGTGGTCATCGGGAAGATCCTGATCTTCCTGTTCCTCTTCATCTGGGTGCGCGCCACGCTGCCGCGGCTGCGCTACGACCAGCTGATGGGCTTCGGCTGGAAGATCCTGCTTCCGCTGGCCACCCTCAACGCCCTCGTGACCGCGATCCTGCTGGTGGTGACCTGATGAGCTACAACCCCGGAGACGACGTCATCGTCGTCCCACGCGGCCCCGATCCCGGCGGCGCCGGAGGCGCCTACCGCGTCTTCGGCGCGACGCTGAAGGGTCTGAAGATGACCTTCTCGCGCATGGTCGAGGGCCCGCTGACCATCCAGTACCCCGAGGAGAAGACGCCGGTCTACCCGCGCTTCCGCGGCCGCCACCGGCTGCACCGCTTCGAGGACACGGGGCTGGAGAAGTGCGTGGGCTGCTCGCTCTGCGCGGCGGCCTGCCCGGCGGACTGCATCCGCGTCGTCGCCGCCGAGAACACCCCGGAGAACCGGGTCAGCGCCGGCGAGCGCTACGCGGCGGTCTACGAGATCAACATGACGCGCTGCATCTTCTGCGGCTACTGCGAGGTGGCGTGCCCGTTCGACGCCATCACGCTCGGCCACGACTACGAGCTCTCCGACGCCAACCGCTCGGACCTCATCTTCACCAAGGAGATGCTGCTCGCCGAGCCGCTCGAGCGCGCGCCGCTGCGCGGGGCGGGCGAATAGGCGGCAGCGAGCCGCTGGGCGCCCGGCTGCGGGCGCGGATCGCCGCGGAAGGTCCGATCCCGTTCCGCGCCTTCATGGAGGCGGCGCTGTACGACGAGGCCGGCGGGTTCTACGCGCGGGGCGTGCGGCTGGGACTCGGCGGGGCGTTCTCGACCGCGCCGACGCGCGCGCCGCGGTTCGCGGCGGCGGTCGCGGCGGAGGTGCGCGCGTGCTTCGAGGCGCTCGGGCGGCCGCCCGGGTTCGCGCTCGTGGAGGCCGGGCCCGGGGACGGGACGCTGGCGGCGGCGCTGGCCGAGCTCGCGCCGGTCGAGCGGATCGTGCTGATCGAGCGCGCCGCCGGGATGCACGAGCGCCAGCGAGCAGCGCTGGCCGGCGCGCCCGTGCCCGTGGAGTGGGCGGCGGCGGCGCAGGAGGTGCGCGTGGAGCACGGCATGGTGGTCGCCAACGAGCTGTTCGACGCGCTGGCGGTGCGGCTCCTGCAGCCGCCCGACGAGGTCTACGTCGACGTGGCCGCGGACGGGCGGTTCGTCGAGGTGCTGCGGCCGGCGCCCGATGCGCCGATCGCGCGACCGCGCCCGGGCGGCCGCTGCGCCGTGGCGCCCGAGGCGCCGGCGCTGCTGGAGGCGCTTGCCCGGACCATCGGCCGCGGCCGCCTGCTGGTCGCCGACTACGGGGACGACGCCCCCGCGGGCACCCACGGCGGCGAGCCCGTACGCACCTACCTGCACGGCATGCCGGGCGGCGGCGCGCTGGAGGCGCCCGGCCGCCAGGATCTGACCGCGGACGTCGACTTCGGAGCGCTCCGGCGCGCGGCCGCCGCCGCCGGGCTGTGCGAGCGCTTCTACGGCGACCAGGCCGAATGGCTGCGCTCGCGCGCCGGCGGCGACGCGGACCTC
>DASVQH010000051.1:0-6075 GCA_036389195.1 Solirubrobacteraceae bacterium | reverse complement strand
CGTCGTCACCGCGGTGTTCGCCGGCGCGCTGGCCGGCACGCTGCTGGTGCTGCACGCGCGGGATGTCGCGCCGCTCCTGCCGGTCGCGCTGACCGCGGGCGTCGCGTGGGTGGCGGCGCGGGCGCTGCACGGGCGCCCGCGCCCGCGGGCCCGCGCGGCGGGCGCCGAGCTGCATCGGCCCTCGGCGCTCTCGGGCTGATGGTCACGGCCGCCGCTGGGATCGGTCGGGCGCGGCGGCGGGCGGTCCGCCGCCTGCCGCCCAACCTGCTGTCGGGGCCCTTCGGGCTGCTCGGTCTGGCCGTCGTGTGGCGCACGGCGGCCACCGGGCTCGGGACCCCGCCGGCCGTGGCCGACGCCCTCGCCGTCGCGGGGACCGCCGTGCTCGTCGCCGTCCTCGCCGGCTGGTGGGCGGGCGGCGCGCGCCGCGTCCTGGCCGACGTCCACGATCCCGTGCTGTCGCCGTTCGTGGCGCTCGCCCCGATCGACCTCCTCCTGGTCGCCGAGCAGCTGCGCTTCCACGCGCCGGCGGCCGGCGACGCGCTCTGTCTCTTCGCGGTGGTGGTGATCGTGGTGCTGGCGGGCGCGCTGCTCGGCGTGTGGATGCGCAGCCTGCCCGACCCGGACCTCGTGCACCCCGGCTACCTGCTGCCGACCGTCGCGGGCGGCCTGCTCGCCGCAGGGGCCGCTTCGGCGGCGGGCGCGCCCGGCCTTGCCGTCATGGCGTTCGGGATCGGCGCGTTCGGCTGGCTGACGGTCGGGACGATCGCCATGGCGCGCCTGCTTCTGCGCGCGCCGCTCCCCGATGCGCTCGTGCCGACGTGCGCGATCCTCGTCGCCCCGCCCGCGGTGGCCGGCAACGCCTGGTTCGCCATGAACGGCGGGGTGGCCGACGACGTCGGCCTCCTCCTCGCCGGGATCACCGTGCTCGCCGCCGTGGCCCAGCTCGCGCTGGTGCCGCGCTACCGCTCCGCGGGCTTCTCGCCGGCCTACCTGAGCTTCACGTTCTCATGGACCGCGGTCGCGACGCTCGCCCTGCGCTGGATCGCGCTCGAGCGGCCGTTCGCGACGGACGTCCTCGCCGCGCTCGTCCTGGCGGCGATCTCGCTGCTCGTGGGGGCGATCGCCTGGCGGGTGCTGATCGCCGTCCACTCCGGGACGTTCTTCGCGGCGCCCGCGAAGCTGAGGGGCGCTGCCCCCTGAAACGACGAAGGCCCGCCGGTGGCGGGCCTTCGAGAAGCCGGTGGTGCGGTGCTTGACCGCTAGTGGCTGTCGTCGGTGTACGGGTCGCGGCTGCCGGACTTGGCGAGGCCGCGGCTGAGCATGTAGCCGACGGTGAGGATGGTGGCGTAGAGCCAGACCTCGGACGGGGCGAAGCCGCCGTCGGCGCCGGCGCCGTCGCCGTCGACCATCAGGCCGGCGATCAGGATCCCCGCCAGGACGGCGAGGTAGGCGAAGAACTCGGTCGTCTTGAACGACGCCTTGGTCTCGGTCGAGCGGCGGACGCTCGTGTGATGATCGCTGGTGCCGTTGGCGGAACGGGCGCCGGTGGTGCGCGTGTCGGCGGGGGTCGTGGCCATGGTGGCCTCCTTACGATGGGATTGGCGTACTGGGTCGGCTCCATCTAGCCAGCGGCGGCGTGCCACAAACATCCGTCGGCACGGCGTTTGCGCCGCAGGAGGCGCGGTAGAAGGCGCCGATGCCCTTTCTCGCCTGGCTCGCCCGTGTCTGGTTGCTGCGCCGCCTCTTCGGCGGTGGGAGCCGCCGCGGCGGCTACGGCCGGCGCGGCTACGGCCGCGGTTACTCCCGGCGGCGGCGCGGCAGCTTCGGGATGTTCGGGCCGGTGCCGACCTACTCGCGCCAGACGCGCGGCGGGGGGCGCGTGTCGGTCGGGGGCTGCTGCCTGCCGATCCCGCTCGTGCTCGCCGTGACGGCCGCCGGCGCGGCGCGCTCGCTCCTCGCCCGGCGGTAGCTGCGCAGCGACGGGGTCGGCGGGCCCGGTAGGATCGTTGCCCGTGCAATCACAACCGACCCCCACCGACAAGCGCTGGATCCTCATCCTGTGCTGCCTCGCGCAGTTCATGGTCATCCTCGACGTCTCCGTCGTCAACGTCGCCCTGCCGTCGATCCGCCGCGACCTCGGGTTCTCGGCCGTCGACCTGCAGTGGGTGGTCAACGCGTACGCGCTCACCTTCGCGGGCTTCCTGCTGCTGGGCGGCCGGGCGGCCGACCTGCTCGGCCAGCGGCGGGTGTTCATCTTCGGGCTGGCCCTGTTCGGCGCCGCCTCGCTGGCCGGCGGCCTCTCCCAGGGCCAGGGCGCGCTGGTCGCCGCCCGCGCCGTCCAGGGCCTGGGCGGCGCCGTGGTCGCGCCGGTGACGCTCTCGATCCTCACCACCACGTTCTCCGAGGGCGTGGAGCGCAACCGCGCGCTGAGCGCGTGGGGCGTGATGGGCGCGGCCGGCGGCGCGGCGGGCGCGCTGATCGGCGGCATCCTCACCGAGGCGCTCGGGTGGCAGTGGATCCTCTTCATCAACATCCCGATCGTCGTGTTCGCGATCGGCGCTGCGCGGCGCTTCGTGCGCGACCCGGAGGTGGCCCGCGCGGGCGCGCGCCACTACGACGCCGCAGGCGCCCTGACGGTCACCGCCGGTCTCGTTGCGCTGACGTTCGGGATCGTGCGCACCGACGTGGAGGGCTGGGGGTCCGTGGCGACGCTCGGGCCGATGGCCGCCGGGCTCGCGCTGCTCGGCGCGTTCCTGGTCATCGAGGGCCGCTGGTCGCGGCGGCCGCTCGTGCCGCTGGGCACGTTCCGGTCCCGCTCGCTGTCGGCGGCCAACGTCGTGGTGTTCTTCCTCGGCTCCGCGGTCTTCGCCATGTGGTACTTCGCGTCGCTCTACATGCAGCAGGTGCTCGGCTACTCGCCGATCGGGACGGGCCTGGCCTTCCTGCCGATGACGTTCGCGATCGCCATCGCCTCGACCTACGCCGGCCGCCTGGTGGGCGCGGTGGGCGCCGGGCGCGTGCTCGGGCTCGGCATGGCGCTCGTCGCCATCGGCATGGCCGGCTTCTCGCTCGTCAGCGTGGGCGGCAGCTTCGCCGCCGACATCCTGTGGCCCGGCGTGATCACCGCGGTCGGCCTCGGCTTCTCGTTCGTGCCGGTGACGATCGCGGCGGTCAGCGGCGTCGAGCCCGCCCGCGCGGGCCTCGCGTCCGGGCTCGTCAACACGTCGCGGCAGTTCGGCGGCGCGCTCGGCCTGGCCGTCCTGGCCACCGTCGCCTCCAGTCACGCCGCGTCGCTCGCCGGGCACGGCGACTCGCCCGCGGCGGCGCTGACCGGCGGCTTCCACGCGGCGTTCTTGGTGGGCGCCGCCTTCGCCGCGTTGGGCGCCGTGGCGGCGCTCGGCGGCCTGCCGCTCGGCCGGCCGCGGCGTGAGCCCGAGGCCGCGAGCGCCCCGGCCTGAGCTGCCGCCCGGGCTCGTGCCGCCTTACTCTTCGCGCGTCACTCTCCGAGGGACGCGGGGATGGGAACGGCTTGCGAGGGGCACGACGGTGGTCACCGTGGATGGTGGGTAGCGGAGGGCGCGTGACCGACCACGAGCAGAGCCCGAAGAAGAGCGTCTACATGGCGCTCTTCGCCAACACCGTGATCGCGATCGCCAAGGCGGTCGCGGCGGCGGTCTCGGGCAGCAGCGCGATGCTGGCCGAGGCGCTGCACTCGCTGGCCGACACCGGCAACCAGGCGCTGCTGCTGTTCGGCATGAAGCGCGCCGAGCGCCCCGCCGACGACGATCACCCCTTCGGGCACGGCAAGGAACGCTTCTTCTGGACCTTCGTGGTCGCCGGCAGCTTGTTCACGCTCGGCGGCGGGTTCTCGATCTACCACGGCGTCACCGGCCTGATCCACGGCCACGAGGTCCCCGATCCGCTCATCGCGCTCGTCGTCCTCTGCGTCGCGGCCGTCTTCGAGGGCGCCGCCCTGCGCACCGCCTGGAAGCAGTTCCAGGCCAAGCGGGCCGGCCGCTCCGTCCGGCGCGCGCTGCGCGAGGCGAAGGATCCCGAGATCCTCACCGTGCTCGGGGAGGACACGGCGGCCCTGAGCGGCATCGCGGTCGCCATCGCCGGCATCGTCCTCAGCGACCTCACCGGGATCGCGGCGTTCGACGCCGCGGCGTCGATCTGCATCGGGCTCATTCTCGTCGGCGTCGCCTTCTTCCTCGCCCGCGAGATGCTCGGCCTCCTGCTCGGCGAGTCCGCCACCGCACCGACCCGCCGCCGGATCGCCGACACGGTCACCGGCTTCGCGTCCGTCGAGCGCATCATCGAGCTGCGCACGATGCACATCGGCCCGCAGGAGCTGCTGATCGCCCTGGAGGTGCTGTTCGAGGACGGCCTGGACACCGACGGCATCGAGCAGACGATCGACGAGATCGAGGAGGCCATCCGCGCCGCCGTGCCGGACGCGCGCGCGATCTTCATCGAGCCCGAGACCTCCCGCGTGCCCGCGCGGTTCGGCGCGTGAGGACGGCGCTCGTCACCGGCGCGACCGACGGCCACGGGCGCCTGGTGGCGCTCGGCCTGCTGGAACGCGGGTGGCGGGTGCTCGTGCACGGCCGCGACCGCGCGCGCGGCGAGGCGGTCGTCGCACGGGCCGACGGGAACGCCGAGCTGCTGCTGGCCGACCTCGCGTCCAAGGCCGAGGTGCGGCGGCTGGCGCGCGAGGTGCTGGCGCGCGGCGACGTCGAGCTGCTGGTCAACAACGCCGGCATCGCCAGCGCCGAGCGGCGCGAGAGCGCCGACGGCATCGAGCTGACCTTCGCCGTCAACCACCTCGCGCACGTGATCCTCACCGAGGACGTCGTCGTCGGCGGCGCGCCCGTGCGGCGGGTGGTCAACGTCGCGTCGATCGGCCAGGCGCCGTTCGACTGGGACGACCCGCTGCTGGAGCGTTCCTACGACGGCTACCGCGCGTACGCCCAGAGCAAGCTCGCGCAGGTCGCCTTCACGTTCGACCTCGCCGAGCTGTGGTCGCGGCGCGGCATCGGCATGGACGCGATCCATCCCGCGACGCTCATGGACACCACGATGGTGCGCGGCTCCTTCGGGCGCCCGCACTCGACCGTCGAGGAGGGCGCGGCCGCGACGCTCGCGCTGATCGAGCGCGAGGGCACCGGCCGCTTCTTCGACGGGATGCGCGAGGCCCGCGCGAACAACACCGCCTACGACGCGGAGGAGCGCGAGCGCATCCACGCGCTGACCGCCCGCCTGATGGGCTGAGTGGCGAGACGACGCCGACGCGCCCGGATGCGCGTTGCGAGCGCGCGCGCCGGAAAGGGGACGGGCCATGGATGACGAGGCGACCGTGCGGCGCGAGTTCGGCGACGCGGTCAACATGACGCCGAAGGAGCTCGAGCGCTGGCTGGCGACGGACGAGTCGAAGTCGGTGGGCGCCGGCAAGGACGGCGGCGGCGAGTCGGTCGGCCATGAGTCCGGCCGGAAGATCGTCGCGATCGCCGGCAAGAAGCAGGCAGAGCTCTCCGACGACGACTACGCGCACATGCGCAAGGTCGTCGGCTACGTTCACCGGCACCTGGCGCAGGGCGGGCCCGAGGAGGGCAAGGAGCACTCGCCGTGGCGGTACTCGCTGATGAACTGGGGCCACGACCCGCTGAAGTAGCCGCGCCGCAGTAAGCCGGGCGGCACCCCGCAGGGTGCCGCCCGAGAACTGCTCTAGCGGAGCCGGAGCGACGAGCGCGTTGCGCCGGTCACGACGACGTAGCGTCCCTTCGCCAGCGTGCGGCGCGTCCGCAGCGTCACCTGCCCGCGGGAGATCGTGCCGCGCGCGAGCACCTGGCCGCCCCGCACGAGCCGGGCTGAGCGCGATGCCTTGGCGCCGCGGACCTTGCAGACGACCTTCCGGCGTCCGCGCGGCTTGCACGTGACGGTCACGCCGCGCGCGTCACGGCCGTCACGGCCGTCGCGGCCGTTCGCGCCCGCCGGCCCCGCCGACCCCGGTCCGCCCGGCGTTCCGGCCGGTCCCGGGCCGCCCGGCGTGCCGGGCGCTCCGGGCGTTCCCGGCGC
>DASVQH010000050.1:0-5776 GCA_036389195.1 Solirubrobacteraceae bacterium | reverse complement strand
GTGGGCAGGCGGTGCAGGCGGAAGAACCCTCCGTTCTGGCATCTGGCGGGTCTGCAGTGCAAGAAGCACCGGATCACCCGGCTCAGGCGCCGCTGAGCCCAGAGCGGTGCGACCACCGCCGCGCTACCTGATCGTCGGCGGCCGCCGCCGGCTGCGGCGGGATCCGGCGCGCCCGCCCGAGCGAGCGCCGCGGGGGCGGGCCGGCCGGCTCGCCGCTGCCGGCGTCGTCGTCCTCGTCGCCACGGTCGCCGCCGGGCTCTACATGCTCGGCGTGCAGCCGCTCGAGGCGCCCGAGGAGCGCGGCGTCGGCGTCGCCCCGTCCGTGCGACCGCGCAGCCAGCGTGGCCTCGTGCTGAGCGCGAGCCTGCGCTTCACCTCGTGCGACGCGCCGGTCCACGTCACGCTGGTGGCGACGGGCATGGCGGAATACTGGATCGACCGGGCGCGGGCGCTGCGCAGGGGCGGAAAGCTCGAGGTGGGCGTTCCCGGAGCGGTCCGCGCCACCGGGGTGCACCTCGGCTCCGACGGCATCGCCGCGCCGCTCGCGCCGGCGACCGAGGCCGCTCGCCGGCGCGGTCGCGACCCGGGCGTCACACAGCTGCCGCCGCGGCACCTCTCCGACTCCGACATCACGGTGCTCGGCGCCCGGATCCGGCGGTGGGGGCGGCACCTGCGGCCGGTGGTGTTCGACTTCGACGCCCGCTGGCTGGAGCGGCGCGACCGGTTCGGGAGCTGCTACCTGCACCTGCCCGCGCTCGTGGGCTCGGCGACCGTCCTCAGCGCGCAGGAGGTCATCGGGAACGGGAGCTCCCCGGGGGAGCCGCTGCGCGGCCCGCTGAGCATCGTCACGGTGTCGTCGATCGAGCCGGCCCGCGTCGCGTACTACGACGACCGCCTGGAGACGACGCGCGGCGCCATCGCGCTGCAGCTCGGCTCCAGCACGCTCCGTACCGATCTGACCACGCCGCAATCGGACGCGACGCTCGGCGGCGCGCCGTCCTGGACCTGCGCCTCGAGTCCGCCGGAGACGTTCAGCCCGCTCCAGGCCACACGGCCAGGCGACAGGCCGGAGGTGGTCCAGGGCACCGGAGCCGCCGACGCCGGCGGCGCCATCTCGGCCGGGCGGCTCAAGCGGCTCCAGGACCAGCGGACCTGTGCCGTGTTCGCGGTGATCGAGCAGCCGCACGTCCAGCTCTGGCGCGACATGACGCTGCTGCTGCTGGGCGTCGCCTTCTCCCTGGGAACCACGCTGGTCGTCGAGGGCTACCTGGCTAGTCGTCGCGCGAGCGGCGCAGGCTGAGCCCGACGAGCCGCGACACGACGATCGCCACGTAGCCCAGGCCGGCGAGCTGCTCGAGCATGACCAGCCCGCGGGCGAACGCCTTGACGGGGACGACGTCCGAGAGCCCGGTGCTCGACAGGGTGGTGAAGCTGAGGAACAGCAGCTCCATCCAGGTCCGGTCGGCCTCCGGGCGCACCGCCGCCGTGAAGCTCTGCGGGTAGATCGCCTGGCAGACGACGAACACGTAGGCGAACGCCCAGGCCACGAGGGTGAACGTCGCGCCGACGGCGAACAGCTCGTCGCGGGTGATCCGGTGGTCCGCGAGCATGTAGGCGATCAGCGCGTAGGCCGCGTAGAAGTAGAGGACCGCCTCCAGCGCCGAGGAGTACGGCAGCAGGGTGTCCTTGCGGGTGATCGCCTGGATGACCAGCAGGACGGTGGCGGGCACGCCGAGCACGACGGCGGCGCCGGTGAACGCCGGCGTGCTGCGCACGGCGAGCACCACCAGGCCGAGCACCGCGATGCCGAACACGCTGAACAGCGCCCGGCCGGCGTCGCGCCCCTCCATGAACGGGTAGAGCAGGACACCGGCCAGCTGGACGGCGAAGAGGACCCCCGAGGGCTCGCGGCGCAGCAGGCGGATCACGGCCGCGGAAGCTAGCTCACCCGCCGGGCGGCGGGCGGGCGATCACGGCGGGAAGGCGACGAGCTCGCACCCGGAGTCCGTGTCCGCCCCGTCGACGTGGGGCCTCGTCGGCCGGCCCGCCGTCGAGCGTGTCTGCGCCGGCCTCGCCTGCGCGGGGAGAAACCTCGCGGCTAGGCCGCCGAGCCCTCGAGCGTCTGGCCGGCCGCCCGCAGGCGTTCGATCAGGACGTGCCCCATCGCCACCGCCGGCGTCAGCACGCCCGCGCGGTCGGGCAGCCGGTCCTCGTCGCGAGCCAGGCACAGCGCGCTCTCGCCGAGCATCACGGCGGTCGCCGCGTACCCGGGATCGCCCTTGGCGGCCACCCGCGCGCGGTAGCGGCGGCCGTCGGCGCCGCTGGCGTGCAGATCGATCCGGAAGTAGCCCTTGCGCCGGGACTCCTCGCTCGGGCCGTCGCCCGGGTCGGGGAGGACGCGGTCGAGCACGGTGCGGGTCGGGCCGAAGCTCAGCCCCGCCACGAGGGCGCCGACGCCGCCCGCCACCGCCGCGCTCTTGACCGGGCCGAGCGGCCCGCCGCCCGTGCTCATGACCTCGCGGTATTTGAAGCGGCGCCCGTAGGCGTAGTCGAGCAGCGCGTTGGAGCGCCGCACGTTGCGCGTGTTGATCGCCGCCATCACGAACGGGGCGACCCAGACGCCGAGCACGTCGTCGCGCTCGACCCCGCGCAGGTCGCCCTCGTCGCCGAGCTGCGGCTCGCGCGAGCGGTCGGGGCTCAGCGCGTACGGGTCCATGGCGATCCTGGCCAGCCGGGAGTCCTGGCGCATCTCGTCGACCTGGCCCTTGAGCGAGGCGATGGTCCCGCCGCTCATCCCGCCGCGCATCGCGCTGACGACCATCTGCGTGGCCTCGAGCTCGCCGCTGCCGCCGTCGGCCTTCGCAGCCTCGTGGAGCAGCAGGACGCCGAGGTCGGACGGGATCGAGTCGAAGCCGCAGGAGTGCACGATGCGCGCGCCGCTGGCCGCCGCCGCGTCGTGGAAGCGGTCGATCGTGTCGCGCATGAACAGGACCTCGCCGGTGAGATCCGCGTAGTGGGTGCCGGCGGCGGCGCACGCCTCGACGAGCTTCATCCCGTACTTGCGGTAGGGGCCGACGGTGGTGGCCACCACCCGCGCGCGGCGCGCCATGCGGGCGAGGGCGTCGGCGTCGTCGGAGTCCGCGACGATGAGCTCCCAGTTCTCGCCGGGCTCCTCCAGCGTCGACTGGATCCCGGCGAGGCGCTCGTGCGACCGGCCGGCCAGCGCGATCCGCGCGTCGTCGGGGGCGTGCTCGGCCAGGTACTCCGCCAGCAGCCGCCCGACGAAGCCGGTGGCGCCGTAGACGACGATGTCGAGATCCCGCTCTGCGCTCATGGCGGGGACGCTACCGGCCCCGGCGCGTGCGCGCCCGCGGCCGGATCTGCGCGTAGGCTTCGTTTCGGACATGCCCGCGCCGCGCTCCCACTCCGTCGCCATCCTGGCCTGGCCCGGGATGGCGCCGCTGGAGGCCAGCATCGCGATCGAGGTCTTCGCGCTGCCGCGCCCGGACCTCGAGGTCGACTGGTGGTACGACACCGCGGTCGTGGCCGAGCGCCCCGGCGTGCCGCTGGCGATGTGCGGCGGGTGGACGCTCACCGCCGAGCGGGGCCTCGACGCGCTGGCCGCGGCGGACACCGTCGTCGTGCCGGCGTGGCCGACCGAGCCGCGCGCCGACGCCGGCAGCGCCGCCGCGGCAGCCGTGCGCGCCGCCCACGCGCGCGGCGCCCGCCTGGTCAGCATCTGCTCCGGCGCGTTCCTGCTCGCCGCGGCGGGCGTGCTCGACGGGCTGACGGTCGCGACCCACTGGCGCTACGCCGCGCGGCTGCAGGAGCGCTTCCCGCGGCTGCGGGTGGACCCGAACGTCCTCTACATCGACGCCGGGACCGTCGTCACCGGCGCGGGCAGCGCCGCGGGGATCGACGCGTGCCTGCACGTCGTGCGCCGCGACCACGGCGTCGGCGTCGCCAACGTCCTGGCCCGGCGGCTGGTGGTCGCGCCCCACCGCGACGGCGGGCAGGCGCAGTTCATCGAGCGCCCCGTCGGCGGCGCGGACTCCGACGTCCTCGTGCGCCAGGCGATGGACTGGGCGCTCGCCCACCTGGCCGAGCCGATCCGGGTCGACGACCTCGCGCGGCGGGCGTTCATGTCGCCGCGGACCTTCACCCGGCGCTTCACGGCGGCGACGGGCACGAGCCCGCTGCGCTGGGTCGTCGAGCAGCGGGTCGCCGCGAGCCTCGCGCTGCTCGAGGGCACGAGCCACTCGGTCGAGCACGTCGGCGCGCTGGTCGGCTTCACGCAGCCGGCCACGTTCCGCCACCACTTCGCGCGCGTGATGCAGACGTCGCCGTCCGCCTATCGGCGGGCGTTCCGGGCCGGTGCGGCCGCGCGCAGCGCCTGAGGCGCCAAGCCTCGCGCGCGCCGGGTGCGGGCGGGGCGCCACGGGTAGCGAGAGCCGATGTCCACGCCACTTCGCTTCATCCTCCCCGCCGCGGTCCTGATCGCGGTGGCGGCCCTCGTCGCCGCCGTCGCCGGGACCGGCTACGCGGTCGTCGCCCTCCTGATCGGGCTCGTCATCATCGGCGGCCTGGCCGCTGGCTACGGCGTCGCCCAGGCCGACGACGCCCCGTTCGCGACGTCCCCTGACACGCCCGCCGGCGACACGCCCGAGCATTCGGACGTCAGCTCGGCGGTCTCCCACTCGCCGCACTGAGCGCGGCGGCGGGCCGGGCCGCTCAGCGCACCTTGGCGATGTCGGCGGCCTGGCGCGTGAAGCGCCGCAGCGAGGTGCCGTCGAGGCCCTTGACCCAGCGGCGTTGCTCGGCGGCGAGGGCGCGCGCGGTGCGCGCCTGGCGGCGGATCCAATCGCGGTCGGCGGGGGTGAGGGGCGGGCCCTCGGTGGACAGTCGTTCGCTGCTCATCGCCATCTGCTTCGCCTCCCGCGGGCGCTCGTGAGTCCCGGTCTCAGTCAGTGGGCGAACAACCCTACATGTGCCCTTCGCAACGACAAAGCCGGTCCGTAATAGACCTGACACCCAACCTCCGGTGCGTCAGTTGGGCACGTTCCCGCTATGAGCGGAGATCGGAGCTGGGGCAACGGTTTGGACTGGCGCGCACGCCTTTTCCGCGCAACCATGCGGAACATGAGCGATCTGGACACCGCCGCCCTGCTCGTCATCGACGTGCAGCGCGCCTTCGATGACGCCGCCGAGTGGGGCCGGCGCAACAACCCCGACTGCGAGCGCAACGTCGCCGCGCTGGTGGCCGAGTGGCAGGCCGCGGGGCGGCCGATCGTGCTCGTGCGCCACGACTCCGACGAGCCCGGCTCCTCGCTGGCGCCGGGCGCCGACGGCAACGCGTTCAAGCCCCTTCTCGACGGCGTGGAGGGCGACCTGCTGGTCGCCAAGCGGGTGAACTCGGCGTTCTACGGCGACCCCGACCTCCACGCGTGGCTGCAGGAGCGGGGCATCGGCACGCTGGTGCTGTGCGGCATCCAGACGAACCACTGCGTGGAGACGACGGCGCGGATGGGGGGCAACCTGGGCTACGACGTCCGTTTCGTGCTCGACGCGACCCACACCTTCGATCGCACCGGGCCCGACGGGACGACGCTGAGCGCCGACGAGCTCGCGCGCGCGACCGCGACGAGCCTCCACGGGGAGTTCGCGACGGTGGTCTCGACGCGCGACGTGGTCGGCGTGCCGGCCTGACTATCCAGTCCGGCGCGGAAACGGCCGATAGAGGGGCCATGAGCTCCTCGACGCTCAACCAGGACGCGCT
>DASVQH010000049.1:0-5412 GCA_036389195.1 Solirubrobacteraceae bacterium | reverse complement strand
CGGCCGCGGCCGCGGCGGGAGCGTCGGCGACCGCCGTCCGCCGCGTCACCCGCTTCGGCTTCGCGGCCTCGTCCTCGGCCGCGGCCGCGGCGGGAGCGTCGGCGACCGCCTTTCGCCGCGTCACCCGCTTCGGCTTCGCGGCCTCGTCCTCGGCCGCGCCTGCGGCGGGGGCGTCGGAAGCGGGAGCGTCGGCGGCCGCCTTCCGCCGCGTCACCCGCTTCGGCTTCGGGGCCTCCTCCTCTACCACGACGGGGACCTCGGCAACGGGAGCATCGGCGGCCGGCTTGCGGCGCCGCGTCACCCGCTTCGGCTTCGGGGCCTCGTCCTCGACCGAAGCAGGAGCGTCGGAAGCGGGGACGTCGGAAGCGGGCGCTTCGGGCACCGGCGCGCCACCGCCACCGCCACCTCGCCGGCGCCGCGTCCGCTTGGGCAGCGCGGCGGCGATGGCCGCGATCTCCGCGGCGGCGTCCACCTCGGGCTTCGGCGCCACCGGCTCCGCGGGCGCCTCGGCGGCCGCCGCGGCCTTGCGCCGCCGCGAGCGCCGCCGGGTGCGGGGCCTGGGATCGACGTCGGACGCGGTGATCTCGGGCGAGTAGGCCTCGATCTCGTCGGACATCACCGGCTCGTCGCCGGCGACCACGGCGAGCTCCTCGCCGGCCTCCTCGTCCTCGGCGCCCACCCCGACGAGCAGCTCCTCGACGCCGACGCCCTCCTCGAGCCTGCCGCCCTTCTTGCGCCGCCGCGACGTGCTGCGCCGGCGGCCCTTGGGGAAGTTGCGCAGCAGCTCGCGCGCCAGCGCGGCCGGCTTGCGCGACATGCGCGTCCGCGCGCCGTTGACGACCTCGCCGGCCTCTGCCGTGTGGGGGATCGCCGCGGCGAGCAGCGCGGCCGACAGGCGCCGGTCCTGCTGCCGCGACGCCTGCACCAGCCGCCGCGCGTTGCGGGCGTGCGCGCCGCCCGACGAGTTCACGAGCAGCCCGAGCAGCCGCTTGGTCTCCGGCCAGCGCTGGACCGCGTACTCCTCGTGGACCTCGCGGGTGTACTCCGCGCAGCGCCAGATCCAGTTGTTGGCCTGGTCGCGGCGCCCGATCTTCTTCTCGGCCAGCGCCTGCAGGACGACCTTCACGCCCTCCCGGCGCTCGTCGCGCGGCCAGCCGCCGATCACCTCGACGGCGTCGTCGAACGCCTCGGGATCCTTCGCGGCGGCGATCTCCTGCAGCGCGCGCAGCCGCAGCTGCGGGTTCTTGTTGCGCTGCAGCGCGGTGAGCAGGAAGGCGCGCCGCAGCTCGCCGCCCTGGTCGAAGTGCAGCATCGCCCGCGCGCGCCGCCAGCCGTTGGGCACGACCCGCGCGCCGGCCAGCGCCGCCCACTGGATCTGCTCGCCGTAGTCGAGGTACTCGACGGCGATCCGCCACAGCTCCCGCTCGAAGACCTCGATCCGCCGCGACTCGTCGGAGGCGACCGGGACGACCCGCCGCTCGACCCGCAGCCGCCGCCCGCGGCCGCGGCGCACCGGGCCGACGACGATGGCGCCGCCGCGGTACACGTCGCGGTTGAGCAGCGAGTGCAGCGTGACCACCGGGTCGTCGTGCTTGGTCGCCGGATGGACGAAGTCCACGACGATGCCGGACTCCTTGCCGGGATGCCGCCGCGTCACGCGGCCGACTCGCTGCTGGTAGATGCGCTTGGACGCCGTCGGCGCGAGGTGCATGCAGACCGTCGCGCGGGGCGAGTTCCACCCCTCGGCCAGCAGCTGCGCGTTGACCAGGACGTCGACGTCGCCGCGCTCGTAGGCCGCCAGCGTCTCGGCCAGCTCGCGCTTGGGCGTCTCGCCCGACACGGCGCGCGCCTTCAGGCCGACGTCGCGGAACGCCTCGGCGACGTTGTAGGCGTGGCGCACGCCGGCGGCGTAGATGACGCCCGGGACGCCCTCGAAGCGCGTCTTGTAGAGGTCGGCCACGGCCATGTTGAACGGCAGCTGATCGAGCAGCTCGGCCAGCAGCTCCTGGTCGAACTCGACGTCGACCTCGCCGCGGCGCAGCGGCACCTTGGCGATCGTGCGCACGCCAGGCCCGGGCGGGATGCGGACGCACCGCAGCGGCGCGATGACGCCGCGCCGCGCCGCCTGCGCGAGGTCGAAGCGCGAGGTCTGCGTCGGGAACAGGTCGGTGACGTGGCGGGCGATCAGCGCGCCCGTCGCCGTCATGCCGATGAACACCGGCCCGGCCCACTCGCGGATCGACGCGGAGGTCTTCTCGCCCAGCGCGGTGTGCGCCTCGTCGCAGATGACGATCGTGTAGGCGTCGGAGACCTTGCCGGCGTTGCGCACGAACCACTGGTAGGTCTCGACCGTGACGGGCCCGTTGGCCGGGTCATGCGCGTCGCCGAGCAGCGCCGGGGAGATCCGGTCGCGGTAGCCGCGGTCGCGCAGCTCGCCGTGGAACTGGTCCACGAGGTTGCGCCGGTGGGTGAGGATCAGGACCCCGCCGGTGCGCGACGCCTCGACGAACCCGAGCGCGGCGACCGTCTTGCCGGCGCCCGTGGCGTGCTCGAACCAGAAGCGGCGGTCGGCGTTCGGGTCGTCGGGCGCCTCCGCGACGTCCTCGCCGCCCTCCCCGGCGTCCTCGGGCGCGTCGTCGTCGGCCCAGTCCTGGGGCTCCTCGTCGGGCTCGTCCTCGACGAGGTCCTCGGGCAGCTCGGCCTCGCCGGGGATCCCCGCGGAGACGAGCGGCGCGTCGAGTACCGGCGCGCCGTTGCCGTTGCCGTTCCCGTTGCCGTTCCCGTTCCGCTGCGCCTCGGCCAGCAGCGCGGTCAGCGTGCCCGAGAGCGCGTCGACCTGGTGGGCCGAGAGCACCGTCCCGTCGACCAGCGCCGGCTCCTCCTGGCTGAGCAGCCGCTCGAGCCCGAGCATCAGGGAGAAGTCCTGCCGCCAGGCGATCGAGGGCTTCTCGGCCCCGCCGGCGACCTCGCTCAGCGCGGCGTCGAACGCGCGCCGCCGGGCGCTGCCGGGCGCGAGGGCGTCGGCCAGCTCCTCGCCCTCGAGCACGAAGGGCTCGCGAGTGAAGGCCTGGACCCGCTCGATGTCGTCGGTGGTGGGAAGGGGGAAAGGCGTGGCCGGATCGGCCACTGGCACAAGTTCAGCCATGGACGGCTCGACTGCTTGGGAGTGGGGAAGCCGGCGGGCACGGCACGCACGGCTCCTCGGCCTCGCGGAAGCAGGGTCGACGCGAGCGTCGCTTCCGGGCTCCCTGCGAGTACGTCACACATTGAAGCAGACCGTGCGGCAACTAGTCTCAGGGCATGCGCCGAGCGCTGCCGATCGCCGCCCTGATCGCCCTCGTGGCGGCCGTCGTCGTGGGTCTCGCGCAGGCCGGCGGCGGGGACGGCGGCGGCACGGCCGACAAGACGGCGTTCGACCTCGACGCCTCGCTGGCCCAGCTCCGCGGCGCGCCGGCGCCGCTCGCCGCCCTGCACCGCGACGCGGCCGCCCTCCTTCCCGGCGGCAGGCGCGCGTTCGCCGCCCGTGTGCGCAGGCTGCGCGGCCACCCGGTGGTGATCAACAAGTGGGCGAGCTGGTGCGGGCCCTGCCAGCTGGAGTTCCCGTACTTCCAGCGCCAGGGCACGACCCAGGGCAAGCGGGTGGCCTTCCTGGGGATCGACGCCAAGGACTCCGAGGGGACGGCGAGCACGTTCCTGCGCGACCACCCGATCCCGTTCCCCTCCTACTCCGACCCGGACGGCGAGATCGCCGCGCGCTACGCCAGGACGGCGGCCTTTCCGACCACCGTGTTCCTCGACGCGGAGGGGCGCACCGCCTACGTGCACCAGGGCCAGTACCGCCGCGAGCGCGACCTCGCGGCCGACATCGAGCGCTACCTGCTGCGATGACCGTGCGGGTGCGCCGCGCGCGCGACGAGGCCGAGCATGCGGCGGCCGAGGCGCTCGTCGAGTCCGTGTTCGGCGGCGAGCAGGGCGTTCCGGCCGACGCGATCGAGCGGCCGGTGCCCCGAGCGGTGCGGCTGGCCGCGCTCGCGGACGGCGGCGAGCTGGTCGGGACCTGCCGCGTGGTGCTCGACGGCGGCGTGGCGCGGCTGGGCAGCCTCGTGGTCGCCGCGCCGGCGCGGCGGCGCGGGGTCGCCACGGCGCTCGTCGCGGCGGCCGAGCGCGAGGCCCGCGGCGACGGCGCCCGCATCATGCGCCTGCACGCCCAGATCGACGCGCGCCCGCTCTACGACGCCGCCGGCTACGCACCGGTCGGTGCGCCGTTCCGCGAGCAGGGCATCGACCACCTGACCATGGAGAAGATCCTCTAGTGCCCGAGCTGCGGATCGACCCGCTGACCGGCCTGCGCGCGATCGTCGCCGGCGAGCGCGCCGAACGGCCCGGCGGCGGCTTCGCCGTCGAGCCCGCGCCGCCGCTCGACCCCGCCACGGACCCGTTCCTGGAGGGCCACGAGGCGGAGACGCCGCCCGAGGTCGCCGCGTTCGGCGCCGCCGAGGGGCGCGCGCCCGACGGCCCCGGCTGGCAGGTCCGCGTCGTGCCCAACCGCTATCCGGCGCTGACGCCGGACGCCGAGGCGCCGCCGCGCCACGCCGATCCCGACCTCTTCGCCGCCCAGGCCGCCAGCGGCGCGCACGAGGTCATCGTCAACGCGCCGACGCCCGCGACGACGCTCGCCGAGCTCGAGCCCGCCCAGCTCGCCCGCGCCATGGAAGCCTGGCGCGCGCGGATGCGCGCCCACGCGGGCGCCCGCTGTGTCCACCTGCTCGTCAACGAGGGGCGTGAGGCCGGCGCCTCGCTCCCCCACACGCACGCGCAGCTCTACGCGCTGGACTTCGTCCCGGCCGCGATCGCCCGCGAGCGCGAGCGCTTCAGCGCCTACGCGACGCGGACCATGGGCGGCAACCTCCTCGCCGACCTGGTGCAGGAGGAGGTCCGCCTGCGCGAGCGCATCGTCGCCATCGACGACGAGGCGGTGCTGATGGCGCCCTTCGCCTCCCGCCTGCCCTTCCAGCTCATCCTGGCGCCCCGGCGGCCGCGCGCCCGCTTCGAGGACGACGGGCCGATCGCCGCCGCGCTGCTGCACGACGGCCTCAACCGGCTGGCGCGCCGCCTCGGCGCGTCGCCGCCGTTGAACCTGTGGGTGCGCACCGCGCCCGCGGGCGCCGACCACTTCTGCTGGCGCATCGACGTGCTGCCGCGCCTCACCCACCTCGCGGGGCTCGAGCTGGGGACCGGCGTCAACCTCAACGTGCTCGCGCCGGAGACCGCCGCCGCCGAGCTGCGCGCGGCCTGATTCCCATCGCTCTGGCGATCGCCGGCGCCACGGCGGCCGGCGTCGGCGCCGAGCACCGCTGGGGCGAGCGCGCCGGCGAGGGCGCGCGCACGCTGCTGCGCGTGATGCTCTACGTG
>DASVQH010000048.1:0-23375 GCA_036389195.1 Solirubrobacteraceae bacterium | reverse complement strand
GCCGGCGGCGGCGCCGGCCGCCGCTCAGGCCGCGTAGCCCCAGGCCACCGCGGCGGGCCGCAGCGGCGCGGGGATGTCCTCGTCGGGCGGCGGCGGCTCGGGCGCCTGCACCTGCCCGGTGCGGATCTTGTCGGCCCAGTCGCCCAGCCCCGGCTTCAGGCGCCCGTGCTCCTGGGCGCCGTAGTCGAGCATCCCGGGCTCCCAGGTGAGGCCGAGGAACTCGCAGATCCGCCGCGTCTCGCGCGCCGGGTCCGCCGTGAGCTCCTCGTAGCGCAGCGTGAGGCCGTCGTGGCGCTGCCGGGCGGCTTCGAGCGCGTCGCAGTACTTGCGGATCAGCTCGACGTTGGCCTCGTCGTCCGCGTCGGCCGGGCGCAGCACGCGGCGCGAGCGGGCGATCATCGCCGGGTGGCGCAGCAGGAACAGCAGCCGCGCGTCCGGCCAGCACTCCAGCAGCCGGTCGACGATGAAGACGTTGTTGGGCGTCTTCTCGACGAGCACGTCCTTGCCGCTGCGCGCGAGCTCCTCGCCGAGCAGGCGGTCCCACAGCAGGTGCTCCAGCGACCGCGCGTCGTGCCCGAGCTCGCGCATCGAGCGCTGCGACCACTTGTTGAGCCCGACCGTCACGTAGCGCAGGTGGATCTCGTGGGGCGCGTGGACGCGCGAGTGGCTGTCGAGGAGCATCCGCAGCAGCGTCGAGCCCGAGCGCAGCGTGCAGATGACGAACACCGGCGCGCGGACCGAGCGAGCCGCCGCCCGCTGGGGTGCGGGCGCGCTCCCGGAACGCCGCAGCTCGTAGCCCGTCGCCCGGCGGAGCGCCCGGTTCACGTCGTCCTTCCACCTCACGCGCGCCCACTCTAGAGGCCGCTCAGTACGATGGCGCGCCCATGAGCCCGCGCCAGAAGAACCCCGAGACCTACGAGGAGAAGCTCGCGCAGCTCCAGGAGCTGCGCGACGCCGCCGTCCACCACGCCTCAGAGAAGGCGGTGGAGAAGCAGCACGCCAAGGGCAAGTACACCGCCCGCGAGCGGATCGAGAAGCTGCTCGACCCCGGCTCGTTCCAGGAGCTCGACACGTTCGTCCGCCACCGGACCTACGACTTCGACATGCAGAAGAACCGGCCGTGGGGCGACGCCGTCGTCACCGGCCACGGGACGATCGACGGCCGCAAGGTCTGCGTGTTCTCCCAGGACTTCACGGTCTTCGGCGGCTCGCTGGGCGAGGTGATGGCCGAGAAGATGTGCAAGGTCATGGACCTGGCGGCGAAGATCGGCTGCCCGGTGATCGGCATCAACGACTCGGGCGGCGCGCGGATCCAGGAGGGCGTCGTGTCGCTCGGCGCCTACGGCGACGTCTTCGTGCGCAACGTCATGTGCTCCGGCGTGATCCCCCAGATCAGCCTGATCATGGGGCCGTGCGCGGGCGGCGCGGTCTACTCGCCGGCGATCACCGACTTCATCTTCATGGTGAAGGAGACCTCGCACATGTTCATCACCGGCCCCGACGTCATCAAGACGGTGACCGGCGAGGAGGTCGGCTTCGAGGAGCTCGGCGGGGCGATGAGCCACAACACGAAGTCGGGCGTCGCCCACTTCGCCTCCGACGACGAGGACCAGTGCCTGGAGGACACGCGGTACCTGTTCTCCTTCCTGCCGTCCAACAACCTGGAGTCGCCGCCGCGCGTCGCGCCCTCCGACGACCCGCAGCGGATGGACCCCGAGCTCGACACCGTCGTCCCCGACAACCCGACCAAGCCCTACGACATGCGCGACGTCGTGCGGCTGATCGTCGACGACGGCGAGTTCTTCGAGGTCCACGAGCACCACGCGACGAACATCATCTGCGGCTTCTCGCGGCTCGACGGCCACGCGATCGGCGTCGTCGGCAACCAGCCGAAGTCGATGGCCGGCGTCCTCGACATCGACGCGAGCGCCAAGGCGGCGCGCTTCGTGCGCACCTGCGACGCGTTCAACCTCCCGATCCTGACCTTCTGCGACGTCCCCGGCTTCCTGCCCGGCACCTCGCAGGAGTGGGGCGGGATCATCCGCCACGGGGCCAAGCTCCTGTACGCCTTCACCGAGGCGACGGTGCCCAAGATCACCATCGTCACCCGCAAGGCCTACGGCGGCGCCTACGACGTCATGTCGTCCAAGCACCTGCTCGCCGACTTCAACTTCGCGTGGCCGACCGCGGAGGTCGCGGTCATGGGGCCGGAGGGCGCGGTGAACATCATCTACCGCCGCGATCTCGCCACGTCGCCGACGCCCGAGGAGCGCCGGGCGAAGCTGATGGACGACTACAAGGCGCGCTTCGCGAACCCCTACAGCGCGGCCGAGCGGGGCTACATCGACGACGTGATCATCCCCCACGAGACGCGCCCCAAGGTGATCAACGCGCTCGAGACCCTGCTGACCAAGCGCCAGCCGGGCCCCAAGCGCAAGCACGGCAACATCCCCCTCTGACGGGCGCGCAGCGCCGACGGACTGATCAGCGCGGATCGCGCAGCAGCAGCTCCACGTTGCGGTCCTGCTTGCGGCCGCGCTTCTCGGCTTCCCCGCTCGAGCCCTCCAGGCCCTCGCGCTGGGGGTCGTTGAAGCTCAGCACGCGGGCCAGCGAGGCGAGGTCGGCCTCGGAGAAGGCCGCCGCCGGGCCGGGCGGCGGGGGGACGATCGGCGCGGCCGCGTCGAGCACGGTGCCGAACAGCGACAGCGTGCCGTCGCGGTTGTCCATCACCTCGATCAGCCGGCTCTGCTGCGGCCAGTCGATGTGCGAGGCCGTGTTGATCTCCCAGAACGCCCGCTTGCCCTTCTTGAACAGGTCCACGCGGTTGGCGTGCGTGTGGCCGGCCACGTAGGCGATCACGTTGCGCGAGCGCAGGAGCAGGTCGCGGACCGTCTTGGCGCCCTCGGTGCCGCGGTGCAGCGGGGTGGACCTGCGCGGGTCGCGGTCGCAGCCCGGCTCGTCGGCCGGGTCGCACTCGCCCGCCTGCTCGTCCGTGCGCTGGTTGCTCATCGTCGCGAGCGTGTGGTGGCCGAAGGCGATCACGAGCTCGCCGCGCCGGCGCGCCCGCTCGAGCTCGCCCTTCAGCCACCGGTACTGCGGGTCGTCGAGGTTGCCGCTCTGCCCGCCGCCCTCGGCCACCGTGTCGAGGGAGATGAACCGCAGGCCGCGGTCGGGCGAGAAGGCGTAGTAGCTCGCCGTTCCCTTCGACCGCCGGTTCTCCCGGCGATCGACGTAGCCGAAGCCGTTGCGGTGCCGGTTGCCGATCAGCTTCTTGTACTCGGCCTTCGAGACGATCCGGCGGTCGGGGTCCGGCGGGGTCTTGCCGGCTCCGGCCAGCAGCGTGGCGATGAACTGCGGATCGCCGAACGAGGCGAACAGCGCGTCGTCGGACGCGCCCTCGAAGCGCTTGGGGTCGAACGAGGCGTTGGGGAAGACCTTCAGGCAGCCGACGGCGATCGAGCGGAAGAGATCCTCGCTGGCGGGCGCGTTGCCCTGCACGAGGCCGTCGTGGTTGCCACGCGAGATGAACCACGGCACGTCGAGCCCCTCGGCTCGGAAGGGCCGCTGGGCGCGCTCGTTGAGGCCCGGGTAGCGCGGGAACGCCGCGTACGGGCCCCGCCCGGTCGGCGGCGCCTCGTCCGGGTCCCAGAAGCCCTCGAAGCGGTCGGCGGGGGCGGCGCGGTAGTCGTCGTAGTCGGCCACGCCGGTGTAGCGGCGGTTGGCCACGTCGTCGTCGAGTCGCGCGACCTCCTCGGCGGAGGCGCCACCGCAGGGATTGGACCCGGACACGGGCTTGCCGGAGAACGGATCGACCTTCCCGCCGGTGAGGATCTGCCGGAACCAGCGCGTCTCGTTGAGCTGCTGGTTGTCGGCCAGATCGCCGGTGGTGACGGCGAGCGCGAGCAGCGCGCGCCGGCCGCCGCGCTGCCTGACCGTGCTGCGGCGGTTGGCGTTGACGTTGCGGACCACGGAGTCGAACGTCTGCGTGCTGAGCGCCTCGTGCGGCCGCCACGAGGACTTGATCTCCCCGCCCGCCGGGTCGGCGAAGTCGACGCGCGCCGGAGACATCTCGTCCACGATCTGCGGGTCGGTCACCTGCGCGAAGAACAGCAGCGAGCGGCGGCGCCCGGCACGCCCGCGACGGGCCTGCGCGCCCGGCGCGCGGCGGACGACGCGGTCCTCCCCGCCGGCGCGATGCAGCGGCACGTACCCCGTGCCTCCTCCGGGCGCGATCACCTCCCGGGTGGTGTCGCGGCCGGCGGGATCGGCGAGCGCGGTGGGGGCGAGGACGAGCGGGAGCACGGCGGCGAACCGGGCCAGACGGCGAGCGGACATGCCGGTAGTGTCCCGCGCGTGTCCCCTCGCCGCATCACCTTCCCGCTCGTCGCGGCCGCCCTCGCGGCCGCCGCGCTTCCGACCGCCGCGAGCGCCAAGGGCGGCTTCGCCGACGGCGTCGCCGCCGCCGAGGTCACGCAGGGCTCCGCCGTGCTGTGGACCCGGGCCACGCGCCCGGGCAAGCTCAAGCTCGAGGTCTCCCGCGACAAGAAGCTGCGCCGCGGCGTCAAGCGCTTCAGCCTCAACGCCCGCCGCGCCTCCGACCTGACCGTCCAGCGCGAGGTCGAGAAGCTGAAGGCCGGCAAGCGCTACTACTACCGCTTCCGCCAGGGCGGCGGGCGGTCGGAGATCGGCACCTTCAAGACCGCGCCGAAGCCCAAGCAGAAGGCCACCGTCGAGTTCGCCTGGACGGGCGACGCCGACCCGGTCAAGGCGCCGGGCTCGGACAAGCTCAACTTCGCGCCGTTCGGCGTCTACTCGCGGATGGCGGCCGAGGGCAACGACTTCAACGTCAACCTCGGCGACACGATCTACTCCGACACCGACTCGGAGTTCGAGTTCACCGACCCGCTGGCGCTGAGCGTCGACGCCAAGCGGGCCAAGTACCGGACCATGCTCAGCGAGCGGTCGCTGCGCCGCATCCGCGCCGCCGCGGGGATGTACAACCACTGGGACGACCACGAGTTCCTCAACGACTTCGCCCGCTCCCAGACCGACTACCCGACCGCCTCGGGGACCCAGCCCGGGCAGCCCAAGCGGATCCAGAAGGTCGACGGGGAGAAGCTCTACCGCGACGGCGCCAAGGCGTTCCGCGAGTACATGCCCGTCACCTACTCCAAGAAGGACGGCATCTACCGCACGATGCGCTGGGGCAAGAACCTCGAGGTGTTCTTCCTCGACCAGCGGTCGTTCCGCGACGCCGGCGCCGACGACGGCGGCGTCTGCGACAACCCGCCCGGCTCCGGCATCCGCGACCTCGCGCCGATGGCGCCGCAGCGGATCCGCAACACCTTCTCGCTGCTCGTCCCGAGCCTCGCCTCGCCACCGCCGCCGGCCTGCGTCGCGCGGATCCGCGATCCGCAGCGCACGTACCTCGGCTCGCGCCAGTACGCGGCCTTCACCAAGGCGATCAAGCGCTCGGACGCCACGTTCAAGGTCGTCATGAACGAGCTGCCGATCCAGACGTTCTACGCCGATCCGTACGACCGCTGGGAGGGCTACGAGGCCGAGCGCAACAAGCTGCTGGCGTACCTGAAGGCCAACGTCAAGAACGTGATCTTCCTGACCGCCGACGTCCACGCCAACCTGATCAACGACGCCCGCCTCAAGACGCTGGAGGACGGCGGCCCTGTCGACTCCGGGATCATGGACATCACGGCGGGCCCGGCCGGCACCGACACGTTCGCCGACGACCTCAACGACGAGACCGGCAACCCGCAGGCCGCCGACCTCGCCAACGCGGCGTTCTTCCGCAAGCCGCCGCCGGATGGCCCCGGCATCCAGTGCTCGCAGCTGCGCACGGACTCCTACGGCCAGGTCAAGGTCACGTCGAAGAAGCTCACCGTGAAGCTGATCGACGAGAACGGCAAGCCGGTGAAGGACCCCGACGGCAAGACCTGCGGGCCGTACACGATCAAGAAGAAGTGATGCCGAACCGCCGACCCAAGCTCGAGCTGCGCGGCTCGTCGGCATCGCCGGAGGAGGCGGCGGCGGTCATCGCCGCCGTCGAGCAGTTCCTCCGCGACACGGCGCCGCCCCTGGCGGCGCCGGCGCCGCCCGGCCCGCCGCCGTGGCGGCGGGCGGCGCTGCTGGAGGGCGTCGGCCGGGATCCGGCCGAGCCCTCGTTCCACCCCTGGCTCTAGCGGCTACGCGCCATTTACAACCGGCGCGCCAGTTTCAGGACGAACGACGCGTTCCTTTAGCACGAGCCGGTTCGACCGGCTCGGTGGTGGCCATTCCGGCCGCCCGGGCGTGCTTTGTGGCACGGCGCACGGGGCTCAGTCCCAGCAGGAGGCAGCGCGATGTCGCGTGTCCGTGTGTCGTTCACCGTGGTGCTCTCGATGCTCGTGCTGGGGTCGTCCGGAGCTTCCACGGCGGCGGGCGCGGTCGATCCGTGGGTGACCAATGGATTGGTCAACTCGGTCGCGAAGTCGGGGGACACCGTGTACCTCGGCGGGCAGTTCACGGAGATCGCGCCCCGCACCGGGTCGGGCGTGGCGCTCGACGGGACGTCGGGCGCGTTCGACCCCGCGTACGCGAAGGTCGACGGCGACGTCAGCGCGACGGCGGCCGACGGGAGCGGCGGCTGGTATGTCGGCGGCAGCTTCACGTCGGTGGGGGGCGTGGCACGCGAGCGGCTGGCGCACATCCTGCCGAGCGGCGCGGTCGATCCCGCGTGGAACCCCGGTGCCAACCGCACCGTGACCGTGCTGGCGGTGTCGGGGTCGACGGTCTACGCCGCCGGCAGCTTCACGACCGTGAACGGGCAGACCCGCAACCGGCTGGCGGCGTTCGACGCCACGTCCGGCGCCCTGACCTCCTGGAACCCCGACGCGAACGACAGCGTGGGCGCGCTGGTGGTGTCGGCGTCGGGATCGACGGTCTACGCCGGCGGCAGCTTCGCCACCGTGAACGGGCAGGCCCGCACCGGGCTCGCCGCGATCAGCGCCAGCTCCGGCACCCCCACGAGCTGGAACCCGGTCCTCGGGCCCTTCCCTGGCGTGACCGCGCTGGCGGTCTCCGGGTCGACGGTCTACGCCAGCGGCTTCTTCACGACCGTGAACGGGCAGACCCGCAACCGGATCGCGGCGATCAGCGCCGATTCCGGGAGCCCGCTGAGTAGCTGGAACCCCTCCTTCGACAACACCGTGTACGCCCTGGCGGTGTCCGGATCGACCGTCTACGCCGGCGGCCAGTTCACCACCGTGAACGGGCAGACGCGCAACCGGCTCGCGGCGGTCGACGCCACGACCGGCGCCCTCTCGGAGTGGAACCCTGACTCCAACAGCTTCGTGGGCGCGCTGGCGGTGTCGGACTCGAAGGTCTACGTCGGTGGCCAGTTCACGGCCGTGAACGGCCAGACCCGCAAGAACATCGCCGCGATCGACGCCGGCACCGGCATCCCGACTGCCTGGAACCCCAACGCCATGGGCCGGGTGTCCGCGTTGGCGGTGCACGGGACGAAGGTCTACGCCGGCGGGATGTTCAGCGCCGTGAACGGCGAGACCCGCAACCGGCTGGCGGCGGTCAACGCCACTTCAGGCGTCGCCACCGACTGGAACCCGAACGCGAACAACGTCGTGCAGACCGTGGCGGTGCGGGGGTCCACGATCTACGCCGGCGGCTATTTCTCGACCGTGGGCGGACAGAGCCGCGGGGGAATCGCGGCGATCGAGGCCGACTCCGGCACTCCCACCGCCTGGAATCCCAACCTCTCCGGGGGCGGCGCGCTCGCGTTCGCGTTCACCGACTCCACCATCTACGTCGGCGGCGGCTTCTTGAGGGTGGGAGGTCAGGTCCGGAACAACCTCGCCGCCTTCGACGCCGAGACCGGCGCCCTGAAGAACTGGAATCCCGACGCCGACAGCGCGGTGAACGCGTTGGCCTTGTCCGGATCGAAGGTCTACGCCGGCGGCCAGTTCTCGAACGTGAACGGACAGACCCGCGGCGGCCTGGCGGCGATCGACGCGAGCACCGGCATCCCGACCCCCTGGGCCCCCGGCGCGGTCAACGCCCCCGTGTACGCGGTGGCCGTGTCCGGAACGACGGTCTACGCCGGCGGTCCGTTCACCACCGTGGGCGGCACGACCCGCAGGGGCCTCGCGGCGATCACCGCCGCCACCGGCACCCTCACCTCGTTCGATCCCAGCCCGAACGGCTTGGTGTTCGCCTTGGCGCTGTCCGGATCGACGCTCTACGCCGGCGGCGCCTTCACGACCGTGAACGGACAGACCCGCCCCAACCTCGCGGCGATCGACACCGCCACCGGCGTCCCCCTTCCCTGGAACCCGGCCCCCGACCAGCCCGTCCGCGGGCTGTCGCTGTCCGATTCGGTGATGTACGTCGGCGGCGACTTCAGGAAGCTCGGGGCCTTGCCGCGGTTCAACTTCGCCGTCGTCGACCTGCCCGACACGGCACCGCCGACGGTGACGATCGCGTCCCCGATCGACGGTTCGGCGGTCGCGCAGGACGCCTCCCTGGTCGCCGACTTCACCTGCGTCGACGAGATGGCGCCGGGTACGTGCACCGCCCGGGTCGACGGCTTCACGCCGGTCGCCGACGGCGACCCGCTGCCGACCGCCGGCATGGGAACGCACACGCTGGTGGTCACGGCGACCGACGCCGCGGGCAACACCGCGACGAAGTCGGCGTCGTACTCCGTCGACGACGCGGATCCCACGGTGGAGATCACCTCGCCGGCCGACTGGCAGCTCGTCAAGCAGGGCGGGTCGCTGAGCGCCGGCTTCTCATGCGCCGATCCGGGCGGGATCCGGGCCCCGACCTGCACCGGGAAGGTCGATGGCGGCGACACCGTCTACCGCGACGGGGACGCGCTGCCGACGGCCTCGGAGGGCGGGCACGAGCTCACCGTCACCGCGACCGACGCGGCCGGCCGGACGGCGACGGCGACTGACTACTACGAGGTTGACGGGACGGCGCCGACCCCCGACCTCACCCGGCCGTGGACGGGCGGCGTCACCTGGGTCGCCAAGGACGCGGAGTACCGCGCCTCGTACGGGTGCGGCCGCGGCGACGCGGGCGGGCTCCCGACCTGCTCCGGCCGGCTGGACGGCGGCACGACCGACGTCAACGACGGCGACTTCCTGCCGACCGGCGCCGACGGCACGCACACCCTGGTGATCACTGCGACCGACTCGGTGGGCAACTCGGCGACGGCGTCGGGCACCTACAAGGTCGACGGCACCGACCCGACCGCGGCGATCACGTCGCCGTCCGACGAGCAGGTCGTCGACCGGGACCGGTACCTGCCCGCGAGCTTCACGTGCGGCGACACCGGCGGGTCCGGCATCGAGACGTTCGCGGGGTGCACCGGCAAGGTCGACGGCGGCGACACCGTCTACCACGACGGGGACGCCCTGCCGACCGGCACGGCTGGGACGCACACCCTGGTGGTCACCGCGACCGACGAGGTCGGACGGACGAAGACGGCGTCGCACGACTACGTGGTCGACGGCACCGCCCCGGCGGTCGTCTTCACGAAGCCGACCCAGGATCAGTGGGTCGCCAAGGGCTCGGCGCTGACCGCGGACTTCGCGTGCACCGACTCGGGCGGCGCGACCGTGGCGTCGTGCACCGGCGAGTTGGACGACACGACCGCGATCGACGACGGCGACTCCCTGCCGACCGACGTCGCGACCTCGCACACGCTGACGGTCAGGACCACCGACTCGGTCGGCAACCTCGCCACCGAGACGGTCACCTACCACGTCGACGGGACCGACCCGACGGCGACGATCACGGCGCCGACGGACGGCACGACGTTCGCCAAGTCCGCCGCGCACACGGCGACGTTCTCATGTGCCGACGCGGGTTCGGGCATCGCCGGCTGCACCGGGCGTCTGGACGGCACGAAGGACGTCGCGAGCGGCGACAGCCTGTCGGACAGCGTCGAGGCGTCGCACACCCTGGTCGTGACCGCGACCGACAAGGTCGGCCGCAAGAGCACCGCGACGGCGCGGTACACGGCCGGCGCGGCGCCGGTGATGACGGTGCGCCCGACGACCAGCGCAGCGGAGTGGACGAGCGGGAACCTCGTGACCGCGACGCACGGCGACTGGTCGGGCGCCCCGACCGGCTACCACTACGCGTGGTACCGCTGCAGCGACGCCTCGAGCTGCGGGCCGATCCCCGGCACCGACGCGACCGACGACAACCGCACGTACACGCTGACCAGCGCCGACAACGGGTTCACGCTCCGCGTTCAGGTCGAAGCGGTCAACGGCGCGGGCAGCGCGAAGAAGTTCTCGCTGCCGAGCCCGGTGATCGGACGGCCGGTCCTGTCCCAGCGCCCGAAGCTGACCGTCAACGGGCTGAAGACCGGCGACGTGGTGACCACGGGCCACGGGGACTGGACCCAGGCCCCGACGGGCTACTCGTACGAGTGGCTGCGGTGCACCACCACGTCGGTCGTGAACTGCACGAAGATCCCCGGCGTGAGCGGGACCACCTACAGGCTCACCCAGGACGACGACGCCAGGCGCATCCGCAGTCGCGTCACCGCGAGAAACCCCGCCGGCTCGAGCAGCCCGGCGACCTCGCTCCCGACCGCGCTGATCGACAAGCCCACCCTGATCAACCGGCCCGTCGTCACCGGCACGGCAGCCGTCGGGCAGCCGCTCAGCACCGGCCACGGCGACTGGACCGGCACCCCCACCGACTACCGCTACGAGTGGCTGCGCTGCACCAGCATCTACCTCAACAGCTGCGCGAAGGTCCTGAACGCCACGGGAACCACCTACACCCCGACCGCGGCCGACCAGGGCACGCGCATCCGGTCGAGCGTCGAAGCCCGCAACGCCAGCGGCGCCGGCCCCAAGGCGACGTCGCTCTACACCAAGCAGGTCGGTCCCGCGCCGCGCACCTAGCGGCGGCGCGGGTCGCGGCCCGTCAGCTGCTCGAGATCGCCTCGACGACCGCGCTCGGGCCGTCGAAGGAGTCCTTGCCCATGCCGCGGAGCTGCTCGACGACCTCCGACGGAGCGCCGTTGCCCTCGGCGGTGGAGACGAGGTCGTCCTTGGACGCCGGGTAGTCGACGCCCTTCAGGTGCTTCTGGACTTCGATGGGGTTGAAAGCAGCCATGCGGCGCGAGCTACCCCAGCGCCATGAGCCGGATGCGGCTTCAGGCGCGGAAGCGCTGCTCGAGCCCGCGCAGCGCCGCGTCGGTGGCCGAGTCCATCGGCCGCTCGCGGCGCTCGTGGATGAGGTCGCCGGCGATCCGCAGGGGCGCGAGCACCTCGTCGACGCCCTCCTGGCGCTCCAGCTCGGCCAGGGCGCCGTCGAAGGCGGCGAGCGAGGCGCGGCCGGGCTCCCCGAGCTCGCCGCGGTCGTCGAGCCAGTCGTCGAGCACCTCGTCGTAGGCGGTGAGCGTCGCCTCGATGGCCTGGTCGGCTTCGGGCGAGCGTGGCGCCACGGCGGCGGGCTCGAGCTCCGGCTCGGGCTCGAGCTGCGCCGGGGTGGCCGGCTCGGCGAACGTGGGCTCGGGATCGGGCACGGGCTCGATCGGGGCCGGGACGGGGGCGGCGGCGATCTGGGTGGGCTCCTCCGGCGCCGGCGCGACCGCTGGGGCGGTCTCCTCGGGCGCGACGTCGCGGTCGGCGCTCGGAGCCGCGTCGGGTGCGCTGCTCTCCCCTGCGCGGGGCACGGCGGAACGGATGACCCATCCCGCGATGAACCCGAAGAGCAGGAGGGCGATCACGCTGAGTGGCTCGGGCATCCGCGCATCCTGCCACGGACGCGCCGCGAAGGTGCGCCGACCTACCGGAAGGTTGGGCGTAGACCCGTCCGGCTAGCATCCCCGCCCGCATGTTCTCCAAGGTCCTTGTAGCCAACCGCGGCGAGATCGCCATCCGCGTGATCCGCGCCCTCGACGAGCTCGGCATCGCCTCCGTGGCCGTCTACTCCGAAGCCGATCGCGACGCCCAGCACGCCAAGCGCGCGACCGAGGCGTACCTCCTGGGCCCCGGCCCGGCCACCGAGTCCTATCTGAAGGTCGACAAGCTGCTCGAGATCATCGAGGAGTCCGGGGCCGAGGCCGTCCACCCGGGCTACGGCTTCCTGGCGGAGAACGCGCCGTTCGCGCGCGCCCTGGAGGAGCGCGGCGTGACGTTCATCGGGCCGCCCGCCTCGGCGATCGACGCGATGGGCTCCAAGACGCGCGCCCGCGAGCTGATGAAGAAGGCCGGCGTGCCGATCGTGCCGGGCACGACCGACCCGGTCGAGACGGTCGAGGACGCCCGCAAGATCATCGACAAGTCGATCGGCTACCCGGTCGCCGTCAAGGCGGCGGGCGGCGGCGGCGGCAAGGGCTTCCGCGTCGCGCTGGACGAGAGCGAGCTGCAGTCGGCGTTCGAGGGCGCCGCGCGCGAGGGCGAGAAGTTCTTCTCCGACGCGACGGTCTACCTGGAGCGCTACCTGCCGGATCCGCGCCACGTCGAGGTGCAGGTCCTCGCCGACGGCCACGGCAACGTCATCCACCTCGGCGAGCGCGACTGCTCGATCCAGCGGCGCCACCAGAAGCTGATCGAGGAGGCGCCGGCGCCGATGGTCGACGAGGCGCTGCGCGAGCGCATCGGCAAGATCGCCACCGACGCCGCGCGCGCGGTCGACTACCGCGGCGCCGGGACGATCGAGGGCCTGCTGCAGGAGGGCAAGGACGGCAAGCCCGAGTACTTCTTCCTCGAGATGAACACCCGCGTCCAGGTCGAGCACCCGGTCACCGAGCTGGTCACCGGCGTCGACATCGTGCGCGAGGGCATCCTCGCCGCCGCGGGCGAGCCGCTGTCGGTCAAGCAGGAGGACATCGTCCTGCGCGGCCACGCGATCGAGTGCCGCATCAACGCCGAGGACGCCTCGAAGAACTTCGCGCCCGCGCCGAGCACCGTGACCCACTACCGCGAGCCCTCCGGCCCGGGCGTGCGCGTCGACTCGGGGGTGACGTCGGGATCGGAGATCACGCCGCTGTACGACCCGATGGTGGCCAAGCTCATCGTCTGGGACACCACCCGCGAGCACGCGACCGCCCGCATGCTCCGCGCGCTGGAGGAGTTCGAGATCGAGGGCGTCAAGACCCTGATCCCGTTCCACAAGGCGATCATGGCCTCCGAGCAGTGGCGCAACGCCGAGACGGCGCGCGACCTGATCGAGGACCGCGGCTGGCTCAAGCAGCTCGCGTTCCCCAAGGTCGAGAAGCCGTCCGACGACGGCGCGCCCGAGCCGCTGGAGCGCACCTACACGGTCGAGGTCTCGGGCAAGCGGTTCGACGTGCGCGTGCTCGGCGACGCCATCGAGGGCGCCGTCGCGGTCGCGCCGGCCAACGGGGCGCCGGCTCAGGGCGCGCGCAAGCCGGCCCGCGGCGAGCGCAAGAAGAGCGCCGGCGGCGGCGCCGACGAGCTCGCCTCCCCGCTGCAGGGCAACATGTGGAAGGTGCTCGTCGAGCAGGGCCAGGACGTCGAAGAGGGCCAGCTCATCTGCATCATCGAGGCGATGAAGATGGAGAACGAGATCACGGCCCACAAGGCCGGCGTGATCGAGACGCTCGCGGTCAAGGAAGGCGAGCCGATCGCCTCCGGCGCCACCATCGCGGTCATCAAGTCGCCGGCGGCGTAGCCGTCCGCCCCGCTCGCGGCGGCGCAGTGGTGCGCCGCCGCGCGGCCGCTGCGGCATCCTCGTCGTCGCCCCATCCCCGCGACTCGAGAACCCTCCCCATCGATGCCCGAAGTCCCGCTGCAGCGACGGGCGGCGCCCGAACTGGCAGCGATTTGGCTAGCGTCCGCGCCCATGACACGGGTCTGGCGCGCGGACATCGACGAGGCTGAGGCGGTCGCGCGGCTGCTGGTGGCCTTCCGCGACCACATGGGCCGCGACTGGCCGTCGGAGAACGCGTTCCTCGCGAACGTCGAGCGGCTGATGGAGCGCCGCGAGTCCGAGTTCCTGCTCGGCGCGCCCGACGACGACTCGCCGCCGGCGGCCGTCGCGCAGCTGCGCTTCCGGTTCGGCGTCTGGTACGCCGCGGAGGACTGCGCGCTCGAAGACCTGTTCGTCGCCGAAGCGGCGCGCGGCGCCGGGCTCGGCCGCGCGATGGTCGACGCGGTGATCGAGCGGGCACGCGAGCGCGGCTGCCGGCGCATCGAGCTCGACACGGACGAGGACAACGCCGCGGCGCTCGCGCTCTACGGCGCAGCCGGCTTCCGCTCAGGCAAGGGCGAGCCCGGCCGGCGCGCGCTCTTCCTGCGCTACCACTTCGACTGAGCGCACGACGGTGCCCTGACTCTCTCACGCGGCCGTGCTGGTCACGAAGCGGCCGACCGCCGCTTCACCTCGATCAGCTCGTAGTGATAGGACCGCGAGTCGCCCCGGCCCGCGACTGCCTGAGCACCTTACGTCGAGAGCGAACCGCGGACGCCGACCCAGCTGACCGCCGTGCGCGTGAACGCCGCCTGGTCTTGGCGAGCCGGACGCGGCAGACCGGCCGGCGCGCGGCTGGCCTGGCCGACGCTACGCACGCACGCACGCAGCGACGAGAACGGACCGGGGCGGTCACGATCGAGAGGCGTGCGGCTCTTGTGAACAGTCAATCACGCGACGACTCAAGGAGAACGGCTTAAAGCCGAGAACAGGACGAGTCCTGTTATTCCATCCCATCGAGCGGTTAGGGTGCAGAGATGATCTCGGGAGACTCTTCGGCGGTAGGCGTCTCGGACGAGGAACTCGGACCGGGTGACTTCGCTCTACTGGTCGCAGACGCGGTGTTCGCAGCTGGAAGGCTCGGCGCCCGCGCGGCGCTCGACGAGGAAGACCTGACGGCGTTGGCATTCGCTCGCCGAGTTCTGGATGGCGCGGCCGCCTTCCAGCGCGGCGAGGAGCTTCGGCGCCTACCCTTGTCGGGAGCCGGCGCGCTGGATGCGATCGACGTCGTCGCTGCTACTGCGCCCGACTCGAACGGAAGCGTCGCAGGACAAGCCGAGGCCCTTGCCGCGATGCTCGGCCGGTTCTTGGAGGGACACCCAAGCGAGAACGACTATTCGCTCTTGGCTGACTTCCGGCAGAAGTTCGTCGCGCTTGCCAATCGCACGTTGGCACGTGCGGGCGAAAGCGTGTCGGCGGGGAAGGAGCCCATGCGATGGACCAGCTCGAGCTCGACTTCCGCTTCGTAGTCGACACTGCTCGTCGTTCGATCCGGCTTCACTTGGCCGAGCTCGAGGAGCAATCCTCGGCAACCGGCGACGACACACCGGCTCTGGCACGGCGCCTCGAAGCCGAGCTCAACAAGTACGACAACGACATCACCACAAGGTGGCCGAAGTTCCTTCTTGGCGACGATGCCGACCGTGAGAGCCTCACGAGTTTCGTCCGCACCCGTGCAAATGAGCTTGCACGTCTCGAAGCTCCCGTCACTTGGTGTCACCGCGGCGCTCCTAAAGACGTAAGCTTGGCACAGCTCTACTTCGCGCAAGAGGCGGCATCGGCGATCGTCGGAGCGCGATCTGAGGTGTTGGTGGTACTCAGCGCCGAGTCCGGCTTCGCAACGCCCGTTCCGATCAAGAAGTGGACTGCGCGACCGGCGCACGGAGCGGCTGAGCCCGTCGTCGTTTTTGCTCCTCCCCAAGAGACACGGACGACGATGTTGCTCCCGCTTCTCGCTCACGAGGTGGCGCACACCGCCATTGCCACGCACTCCCTGCTGGTGCGCGTAAAAGATCAGATCGGGCCCGACTGGAGCTCAGCGGTCGACGAGGCAGCGGGGTTCATGGAGGCACAGACCGGGACAGCGCGAGCGGCGGCGGTACTACACGTCGACACAATGCTCGAGCGCTGGACAGTGGAGCTGCTCTGCGACGCGCTCGCGACGGCCTACTGCGGCACGAGCTACCTCTACGCCTTCTGCGCGGCCGTCCTAGGCCGTGAGCTGGCCGCACCTAGCCACGGCCATCCGCCAGCGAGCGAACGGGTGAGCTCCATCATCGAGCTCCTGGCCCGGATGGGGCACGATCCGACCGAGGCGCTATCCCCGAATGACCCCAGCATCGGTGAACCGGGCTTTGGCGCATGGCTAGCGTACGTCTCAAACGCGCCGGTTCATGTGGACGACACCCGCGAGAGGATCCTCCGGCAATGCACGGCGATGCGGACCAAGCTGCACGACCTCGTGTTGTCGCACCTCGCGGGCGAGCAGTTCGGCGCTCGACAGCTGGCCGCGCAAGCGCCCATCGAGGGGTTCTTGGCGGATCGAATCGTGGCAGCTCAGGCCGAAACCGGCGACCACATGGACCGTCGCGCCATCTTGCATGCTGCGTGGCTGCTGGCCTTTCGAGAGGGCGGGCCGGTCCCCCACACTATGCCGCTCGCGCTCGATGATCTAGAGTTTCAGGCCATGCTCGAGCGATCCATAGAGCTGAGCTACGTCGTGGAACGCTGGAACCAGCGCCCGGCGGTCGTTACTTGAGCGTTCTGGACCACTTCGCGCTTCAGCAGGCTCTTACGTCCGAAGCGCTGGAAGATCGCCTGATCGTCACTCCGCTCCTCGATCGCGTTCGACAGCTCGGACAAGCGTCGATTGATCTGCGATTGGACTCCTCATTCATCGTCGTCCGACGGAGCGACCGGGGCGGCGTTGATCCACTCATCGAGACGGCAGCGTCGGTCTCAGCGACTCGCACGAGGTTGACAGTGCCCTTCGGCGAAGGACTGTGGCTCCATCCGGGAGAGATGGTGCTAGGCGGCACTCTCGAGTACATCCGTCTGCCGAAGTATCTGAGCGCGTACGTGATGGGTCGTTCAACATGGGGTCGCCTCGGGCTCATAGTCGCAACGGCCATCATGGTGCACCCCGGATTCTCAGGATCCTTGACGCTCGAGCTGGTCAACACCAGCAACTCGCCACTACGGCTGTATCCCGGCCTACGCATAGCGCAACTCGCGCTACACAAGGTCGCGGGCCAATCCCTTCCGGCTTCGCCGAACGTGACTGCCCCCGATGACGGGCTACAGCGATCCCAGTATTCAGGCAGCACTCGCGCGCAGGCGCCGAAGCGAGCCTGGACGGAGGACGAGATGGAGCGGATCAGGGCATTGGCCGGAACGCCGTCGGCGCGTACACGCGCTTAGGCTATTGACGGCTTCCTACTCTGTATCCGACGTCGACGAGTTTTCGCTTCCCGAGGGTGAAGCTACGTTTCTGGTGCGGCGTGTGAGTCACGAGCGGTTCGGATCGCTGCTTGCGCCCGAGACACCCTCGGGTCTGTTCGCGCTGATCAACTTGATCGCTTCGCAGTTCGATCTCTGCGGCTGGCGCGGGCAGTCGTCGCTTGAGTGGCCGATCGACAGCGGGATCGTTCGGCGCGTTCGCAGCGGCTGGTCATCCATGCCGCCCAGCGTCACCGGCGGATCACTTGCGAACGCAGTGATGTTGGCAGAGGAAGCGCTCTTGTCGAGGGCGCGCCTTGCCGGACACGATCTGTTGCTCGCTCGCCGTCTCGCCGATCTCGAGATTCTCGCTCTCTTGCAGCATCACGGTGCCGCAACACGACTCTTAGACTGCACAGCGAACGCCTTCGCCGCAGCCTGGTTCGGCTGTGGAGGCAGTCCGGACGGGTTCGGGCTTCTCGCGGCCTTCGATCTAGGACTAGGTCACCATGTGCGCTCCGCAGACGAGCGGGCGGCTGGAATCGCTGAACTGGCTGACGCGACGAAAGAGCGTTTCCTTGTCTGGCGGCCCTCGACCTTGACGCCGCGAATCGCCGCCCAGCAGGGCTTCTTCGTATTCAGCGACATCGTCGAGGAGCCTTGGGGGTCGGTGCGATTCACCGGGACACACCTCGCCCAGACCGGAAAGGTCCCAGGATTGAGCTTGGTCGCGCTCAGTCCCAAACTCAAGCTAGAGCTGAACCGGATCTGGCCTAGCGTGTTCGGCTACTCCGACGAGACGCTCTTTCCGGACCTTGACGGATTCGCGCGAGTCCACGGTGCGCAACGCGTCTTTCCGGCGGGCTTCTTCAACGCCTAGCGTTCGCGTCAAGACGGGCCTTCTCTCCGCATGTCAGGCGCCGCCGCCGGCGCGCGCGACGTTCTCGCCGTGGATGCGCCGCTGCTCGCTCGTGCGGCGCGCCAGCGGCAGCGGCGCGTCGGCGCCCCGCTCCCGCAGCGCCTCCAGGTAGGCCCGGTCCTCGCGCAGGATCGCCGCGGCGCGCACGCCGTCGAGCCGCTCGCCGTGGCCGGGCACGACCGTGGCGGCGTCCTCCACCAGCGGCTCGAGGCGATCCAGCGTGGCCAGGTAGGCCTCGATCGATCCACCGGGCGAGAGCATCGGGATCTCGACCGGGGACAGGTGGTCGCCGACCACGAGCACCCCGGCCCACGGCACCCAGACGGCCATCCCGTCGGCGGTGTGCCCGCCCGTCGCGTGGAGCTCGAGCTCCTGCTCGCCGAGCCCGCAGCGCCCCGGGACGGGGAGCGCCTGCACGTCGCCGAGGCCCAGCGGCCGCGGGCGCTCGACGTAGAAGGCCGCGTCGAAGTCCCGCAGCTTGCGCTGCGCGTCGCCGGGCTCCTCGCGCAGCCGGCGCGCGGTCGACTCGGCCACGCCGAGCGCCGCCTCCGGGAAGGCGTAGGAGCCGAGCAGGTGGTCCCAGTCGGCGTGGGTGGCGAGCAGCCCGACGACGCCGAAGGCCGCCTGCTGCGCCACCGCCGGTAGCAGCTCGAGCTCGTCCGGGAGGACCGGCGAGTCGATGCAGAACGCCTCGTCGCCCGACTTGACCAGCGTGCACGTCGTCTGGAACAGCCGCGAGGTGACGACGACGACGTCGGGGGAGAGCCCGACGGCCCGCACGCGCGCCCCGGTCCCGCTAGGCCGCGCCGAGCAGCTTCGCCGCCTCGAGGAGGGTCTTGACCTCCGCGGTCGGCTTCTTCTGCCCCGGCTCGAGCGTCTCCTTCTTGCGGTTGACCCAGATCACCGGGATCTTCGCCTTCAGGCAGGGCTCGACGTCGTGGTAGTAGCTGGCCGCGACGTGGACCCAGCCCTTCTTGGTCCCCATCCGGCGCTCGCACTCCTTGAAGTGCGCGGGATCGGGCTTGTAGGAGCGCACCTGCTGGGCGGTGACGACGAGGTCGAAGTCCGACTTGAAGTGGCGGCGCGTCATCCCGAGCAGCTTGTCGTCGATGTTCGAGATCAGGCCGATCTCGAACTTCTTGGCGAAGCGCGCGAGCTGCGTGTTGGTCTCCTTGAACGGCTTCCAGCGTGGGACCGACTCGGGCAGGAACCCGGAGCGCGACGGCTCCAGCGGCCAGCCGAGCTCCTTGGAGATGCGGACCGCGGTGCGGCGCAGCACCTCGGCGTAGAGCTCGTAGGAGCCGGACTGGATCTCCTGCTGGATGGAGTGGAAGAGCGGGATGAGCTCGTCGCGCGAGAGCGTGAAGCCGTCGCGGTCGGCTTCCTTGGCGAAGGCGTCGTACGCGCCGGTCTCCCAGTCGATCAGGGTTCCGTAGACGTCGAACGAGACGAAGGTGACTTCCTTAGGGAGTGCCATGCGGGCGCAGATGATAGGTGTTTCGCCCGGCCGGACTTCGCTGGCGCTCGTCCTCTGGGCGACGTCACCCGCTAATCTGCCCGCCCGCCAATGGACCTCCTCGAGTATCAGGGAAAGCAGCTCTTCGCCCGCCACGGCGTGCCCGTCCCCACCGGTGCGCCCGCCACCACCGTCGACCAGGCGGTCGCCGCCGCCGACGAGATCGGCTACCCGTGCGTCATCAAGGCGCAGGTGCTCATCGGCGGCCGCGGCAAGGCCGGCGGCATCAAGGTCGCCCAGGACCGCAAGGAGGCCGAGGCGCACGCCCAGGCGATCCTCGGCATGGACATCCGCGGCTTCACCGTCCACGAGGTGTGGGTCGAAGCCGCCTCCGACATCGCCGTCGAGTACTACACCTCGATCGTCTTCGACCGGTCGGCCAAGAAGCCGCTGGTCCTGCTCTCCACGCAGGGCGGGATGGACATCGAGGAGGTCGCCGAGCGCGACCCGAAGGCGATCGCCCGCCTGCACGTCGATCCGCTCCTCGGCTTCCAGGACTTCCACGCGCGTCGGCTGGCCTACGAGGCGGGGATCGACACCGACGTCATCCGCCCGCTCGGCGCCCTGCTGGCCAAGCTCTACGCGGCGTTCGTCGAGGAAGAGGCGATGCTCGTCGAGGTCAACCCGCTGATCGTCACCGGCGACCGCAAGGTCGTCGCGCTCGACGCGAAGGTCACGCTCGACGACAACTCGCTCTTCCGCCACCCCGACAACGCCGAGCTGCGCGACCCGAGCGCCGAGGACCCGCAGGAGCGCCTCGCCAAGGAGCGCGGGCTGACCTACGTCTCGCTCGACGGCGACATCGGCATCCTCGGCAACGGCGCCGGGCTCGTGATGTCGACGCTCGACGTCGTCGCCCAGGTCGGCGGCTCGCCGGCCAACTTCCTCGACGCCGGCGGCGGCTCGAAGGCCGAGGCGATCACCAGCGCGGTCGAGGTCATCCTCAACAACCCGAACGTCAAGGCCGTGCTGTTCAACATCTTCGGCGGGATCACGCGCTGCGACGAGGTCGCGCGCGGCCTGATCGAGGCGTTCGGCCAGATCGACGTCAAGGTGCCGTTCGTCGTCCGTCTCGACGGCACGAACGACAAGGAGGGCCGCGAGCTGCTCGCCGAGGCCGACCTGCCCAACGTCCACGTCGAGTCGACCATGCTGGACGCCGCGCAGCGCGTCGTCGAGCTGGCGAAGGGAGCCTGAGCCATGGCCGTTCTCGTCGACAAGCAGACCAAGCTCTGCGTCTCGGGCATCACCGGGCGCGAGGGCACGTTCCACTCGCTCAACAACCGCCGCTACGGCACCGACGTCGTCGCCGGCGTCACGCCCAACAAGGGCGGCCAGGACGTCGAGGGCGTCCCCGTCTTCAACACGTTCCACGACGCGGTGGCCGAGACCGGCGCCAACACGGCGATGATCTTCGTCCCGCCGCGCTTCGCGGCCGACTCGATCCTGGAGGCCGAGGACGCCGGCATCTCGCTGATCATCGCGATCACCGAGGGCATCCCCGCGCACGACGAGCTGCGCGTCTTCAACCACTTGGCGCAGAACCCGGACGTGCGCCTGGTCGGGCCGAACTGCCCCGGCATCCTGTCGCCCGGCAAGGCCAACGTGGGGATCATCCCCGCGTCGTTCTTCAAGGAGGGCAACGTCGGCGTCGTCTCGCGCTCGGGCACGCTGACCTACCAGATCGGCAACGAGCTGGCCCAGCGCGGGTTCGGCAACTCGACGATCGTCGGCATCGGTGGCGACCCGGTCCCCGGCTCCTCCTTCATCGACATCATCGCGCTCTTCGAAGCCGACCCCGAGACCGAGCTGATCGTCATGAGCGGCGAGATCGGCGGCTCGGCCGAGGAAGAGGCGGCGGAGTACATCGCCGAGCACGTGACCAAGCCGGTCGTCGGCTACATCGCCGGTGTCACCGCGCCGCCCGGGAAGACCATGGGCCACGCGGGCGCGATCGTGTCCGGCTCGAGCGGCGGCGCCGAGGCGAAGATCGCCGCGCTCGAGGAGCGCGGCGTGCGGGTCGGCCGGACGCCGACCGCGGTGGCGGAGATCGCCGCCGAGATCGCCGGCTCGCTGGCCAAGTAGCGTCCCGGGATGCCTCTGGACGAGGCGCCCAAGCTGGTCTCGATGATGGGCGCGATCGAGCGCGCGGTGATCGCCGAGCTCTACGCGCGGCTCGAAGGCGCGGGGTTCACCGGGCTGTCGCACGAGTCGGCGGCGATCTTCCAGTTCATCCGCCCGGGCGGCTCGCCGGTCGAGGAGATCGCCCGGCTCGCCCAGGCCACCCCCGAGGCGGTCGCCGAGCAGGTGCGGCTGCTGGCGGCGGCGGGCTACGCGACGGCTTCGGCGGGCCAGGTCTCGCTGACGGACCGCGGCCGCGCGGCCGCCGAGGCGGGCCTGGCGGCGCTCGACGAGATCGAGGCGGGATGGCGGCGCGCGCTCGGCGGCGAGGGCTTCGGCGCGCTCGCCGCGGGGCTCGCGCGGCTCAACCTGCGGCCGATCCCCGGGTAGCGCCGGGCACGGCGCCGGAAGTTCGGGGGGCGCCCGGCCGTTGTATGACCGACATGTGGCGCCGGTGCCTCCTTGCCGTGGTCGCGACCCTCGCCGCCCTGCCGGCGGCGCCGGCGCAGGCGGCCGACGGGGCCCTGGACCCGACCTTCAGCGGCGACGGCAAGGCGACCGCGTCGGCGCCCGCGGCCGAGGGCGTGGTGCGCCAGTCGACCGGGAAGGTCGTCACCGCCGGCGGCTCGGCCGGCCTGCTCAGGCTCGCGCGCCACACCGTCACTGGAGCGCTCGACTCCACGTGGGGCGGCGACGGCGTCGTCGAGATCTCGCTGCCCGGGCTCGAGCAGGTCGTCGGCCTGAGCGTCCAGGCGAACGACAAGGTCGTCGTCTTCGCGCGCGGCCCGGCCGGAAAGGGCCTCGTGGTGCGTCTGACGGCCCAGGGGGTCCGCGACCCGACCCTCGACGGCGACGGGCGCCGCGAGACCGCGCTGCCCTCGGCGGGCGTCGTGCGCGACGGTGCCCTGGACTCGGCGGGCCGCGCCGTCCTGCTCGCGCAGGGCAGCGACCGCTCGGTCATCCTCGTCCGCCACACAATCGACACCGGCGGGCTCGACGCGACGTTCGGCGGCGGCGACGGCATCGCGCAGGACGGCTCCGCTCAGGTGCTCGAGCCCAGGCTGGCCGCGGCCCCCGACGGCAAGCTGGTCGTGGCGGGCGACCGCTTCGGCGACGGCGCCGTCGTCTCCCGTTACACCGCCGCCGGCGCCCCCGACGCGACGTTCGCCGGCGACGGCCACCGGGAGATCCCGGGCGGCGCGCTGGACTCCGAGGTCGCGGTCGACGGCTCCGGCCGCGCCGTCGTGGCGCTCTTCGAGGGGCCGATCGAGGGCGCGCGCGCCGCCGCCTACCATCCCACCGGCGCCGTCTACGTCCGCCGGCTGACGACCGGCGGCGCGGTGGACGGGACCTTCGGGGACCGGGGGATCGCGTGGCTCGAAGGCTGGATCGAGCTCGGCGACCTGGCGATCCAGGCCGACGGAAGGCCGGTGCTCGGCGGCGGCGGGCAGCCGGCGAGCGACACCCCCGGAACCGTGCAGTTCCGGCTCACGCGCCTGACGGCAGCCGGCCGGCCCGACGAGGGCTTCGCACCCGGCGGCACGGTGCTCACGCCGTTCGCCCAGGACGCCGCGCTGCGCGCGCTCGTCATCCCGCCCGACCGCACGATCGTCGCGGCCGGCC
>DASVQH010000047.1:0-18775 GCA_036389195.1 Solirubrobacteraceae bacterium | reverse complement strand
CGTGCTTCAGCGCACCGCCCGCGACGCGCTGAGCTTCGGCGGCCACAAGCAGCGCGACGCCGCGGCGCGGGAGCTGCGGCGCCTCGGCGCGCGGCCCGCGCTGGTCGCCCGCGGGACGGGCGGCGACCTGGGCGCGCTGAGCGGCCGGGAGCGCGAGATCGCCGAGCTGGTCGCCGCCGGGCGCTCGAACAAGCAGGTGGCGGCGGCGCTGTTCCTGAGCGAGAAGACGGTCGAGAACAACCTCTCGCGGATCTTCGCGAAGCTGGGCGTCCGGTCGCGGGTGGAGCTCGCCGCGTTGCGGGTCCGGGAGGGCTGAGCGAGATGCCACCGGAGTACTCGATGCAGGGTGTCCACATCAACGAAGTCCCGGCGCAGAACCGCCCGATCGAGGGAGTCGCCACCTCGGTCGCCGCCTTCGTGGGGCTTGCGCGCAACGGGCCGGTGAACGTGCCGGTCCAGGTGACGAGCTGGTCCGCGTTCGCCCGCACGTTCGGGGTCGAGGGCGACCCCGCGGGCCCGTACATGGAAGGCGCCTACCTGGCCCACGCCGTCGCCGGCTTCTTCACCAACGGCGGAACGACCTGCTGGGTTGTGCGGATCGGCCTGGAGACGCTGACGGCCCTGGCCGCGCTGGAGGCGAACGACCAGGTCACGACGGTCTGCGTACCGGACCTCATGGCCGTCGCAGGAGAGCTCCCCGGATGTCCGCGCGGTGCAGGCCGCGCTGGTCGAGACGTGCTCCGAGGCGAGGTGGATGGCCATCCTCGACCCGCCCCCCGGGCTCACCCCGCTCCAAGCCGGCGACTGGCGGCGGGCCGAGGTGCGGTCGAGCGAGTACGCCGCCCTCTACTGGCCGTGGATCCGCGTCGTGCACCCGGTGTCCGGCGACACGGTCGAGGTCCCCCCGTGCGGCCATGTCGCCGGCATCTGGGCCCGGACCGACGCGCGACGTGGCGTCCACAAGCCGCCCGCCAACGAGGAGATCGTGGGCGCGATCGGGCTCGCCAGCGATGTCTCGGACGCCGCGCAGGGCGAGCTGAACCGAGAGGGGGTGAACTGCCTGCGGGCCTATCGGGGCCGCGGGATCTCCACCTGGGGGGCGCGACGCCCGGCCAGGCGTTCTTCGTCAGATGCGACGCCACGACCAACCCGCCGGACCTCGTCGCGGCCGGCCAGGTGAACATCCACGTCGGGATCGCGCCGGTCAAGCCGGCCGAATTCGTCGTCTTCCAGATCAGCCAGTACCAGCCCCCGGCGGCCGGCTAGGGGCGCCCGGCGCGCAGCTCGCTCGCGTAGACGAGGACCTCGTCGGCGGGGGGCGGCGCGGCGTCGACCTCCACGCCGAAGTCGTAGAACACCATGCGCGTGGTGCTCCCCTCTCCGGTGGAGAGGTCGAGGCGGCGGACGAGGTCCTTGTCGTCGATCCACGCCGTCGCGGTGGCTTCCCGTCGCCGTGTGCGGCGGGAAGCGTCCCGGAGTACTCGTGCAGCTCCGCGCCGAGGCTGCGCGACTCGCCGCGGTCGAGGACCGCCCCGGCGGCGGCCATACGGGAGAGCACCGCCGTCGGGTCCTCGACCTTCGCCTCCGCGACGTCGACGGCCGCCGTCGGGGCGTCGCCGGTCGCCGCCTGCACGAGTCTCGCCCGGTCCTCGAGGTCGCGGTCGAGGTTGACGAGCAACCAGCGGGCCGACCGGGGCTTCTCCGGGCGGTGGACGTACACGGCGTTCTGGAAGAAGCGCGCCTCGACGGCCGCATCCCCGGCCCGGTTTGGCAGGTTGGTGAAGTTGTACGTGAAGCGACCGCGCCCCTCGCGGAAGTCGTAGGCGCCGACGGCGGTGTAGTCGCCGCCGCGCCCGTGGACGTCGATCCGGATCTTGGCCGTGCCGGCCGCCAGCGTGCTCGCCTGGCTGTCGGCGAGCGCCTCCGCCTTGCCGCGCTCGAAGGGCTGGATGACGCCGAGAGCCAGGAGCGTGGAGATGATGGTCACGGTCGGCGCGAGGACGGCGGCGGCCACTCTGGCGACCGGGTGCTTGCCCTCGCTCCACGTGACGAGCCAGTCCCACGGCCTGCGGATCCTGGCCTTCGTCTCAGCCGCCTCGCCGTTCGAGCAGGATCTCGCGCTCGCTCACCTGGGCGCCGACCTCGACGCGCAGCACCGCGCGCACGTCCCCGCGCCGCAGTGCTCGCCGCCCGCGCTTCGTGAGCCGCAGCTCCGAGGTGAGGAAGTCCCGCTCGGTGCACCGGACCGGGAAGGGCTTGGTCAGGCGGCGACGGCGACGATCGAGGATGACGACCGACCCCTCGGCCGGGCCGACGATGCACTCGAGGCCCACCTTCACGGCGCCGCGCGCCACCACGTAGACGGGCAGCGGATCGCCCTGCCGCCCGGCCCGCTTCGTCCGCGTGCCCGGCAGCAGGAACGGGGCGATGGGGGAGCTGTCGACGCTGGTGGCGGTGGCGATGCCGCCGCCGGTGAACTCGGCGTCCCCCGAGGGCGCGGGCGGTGCGTCGGCGTCCACGCTCGGAGCCGGGTCGGGCTCCGCCGGCACGCACGTGCCGTCGGCGGTCACCGCGGAGCGCTTCCGCGGCCCCGGCGACTCCGCGTCGACCTGCTCGTCGACGCCCGCGTCGCGCTCCGGCAGCGCCCGGTCGAGTCCCGGCCCGCCGACCAGGCAGTCCCGGCCGCCCTTGCCGTCGAGCTCGTCGTCGCCCTCGCCGCCGACGAGGACGTCGTCGCCGTCACCGCCGTCGATCCAGTCGTCGCCACCCAGGCCGCAGATCACCTGCCCCCCGTCCTCGGCCACCAACCAGTCCGACGCGTCCGTACCGAGGATGTCGCAGTCGGAGGTCATCAGCCCCTGGCAGGTGCCGTCGTCCCCGGGGGCGGCGCAGACGTCCTCGGGGGATCCGGGCTTCACGGGCTTGACGGGCTTCTCGGACCCACGCGGCGTGTCCGGCTTCTCGCCCTTCGGGCCGGCCTCCGGCGGCTCGGCGCCGGCGCCGGACTCTGCCGCAGCTGCGGCGGCCGGAGGCGCCGGGTCCGGCGTCTGCGCGGGTGTGGGTGCCGGTGTGGGTGCCGGTGTCTCGGCGGGCGGCGGCGGTGCGACGACGGCGACCGGCGTCTCCACGGGTGGCGGTGGCACGGGGACGGCGCCCGGAGCAGGCGCTTCGGCGACCGGTGCGGCTGCCGGCGCGGGCGCGTCCTGGGCGACCGCGCTCCCGGCTGCCCCCGCGAAGACGACGCACGACATAAGCGCGGCCAGCCACCGGCTCCCCCGCGGCGTGCGCGCGGGCCGCCGGCCGGCGGGGTCGCGAGTCATGAGCCATCCTATGCACACCCGCACCAGGAAAGCGACCGCCAACCGGTGGATGCCCGGCGGCCTACGCTCCATCCGTGCTCGCTGCTCTCCAGGCCGCTGCCGCCGCCGTGGTGCTCGCCCGTCTCGCCCGCGGCCGCACCGCCCGCCCGCCCCTGACCGCCGATGTCCCCGCGCCCACCGCCACCGTCACCGCCGTCGTGCCCGCCCGCGACGAGGCGGCGCGGATCGGCCCGTGCCTGGAGGGCCTCACCGCCGATCCCGACGTCGGCGAGGTGATCGTCGTCGACGACCGCTCGTCCGACGGCACCGCCGAGGTCGCGCGGGCGCACGGAGCTCGGGTGGTCCCCGGCGGGGAGCCGCCGGACGGCTGGGTCGGAAAGCCGTGGGCACTGCAGCAGGGCGTCGAGGCGGCGACGGGGGAGATCGTGGTCTGCGTCGACGCCGACACGCGGCCCCGTCCCGGCCTCGCCCGCGCGCTGGCGTCGGCGCTCGACGACGCGGACTTCGTCACCGCCGGCACCTGCTTCATCTGCGACAGCGCCGGCGAGCGGCTCCTGCATCCCTCGCTGCTCACGTCGCTCGTCTACCGCTACGGGCGCGCCGACGCGGTGGCGGGCTACGGCGGGCGGATCATCGCCAACGGCCAGTGCACGGCCGCCCGCCGGGACGCCTTCCTGCGCGCCGGCGGCTACGGGCTGGCGGTCGGCTACATGACCGACGACGTCGCGCTCGCCCGCGCGCTCGCCCGTCGCGACTGGCGGGTCGCCTTCCGCGACGGGTCGTCGCTGATCGCGGTCAAGATGCACGACTCGGTCGCGGAGGCGTGGCGCGAGTGGGGGCGGTCGATCGCTGTCGCCGACGTCGAGCCGCCCGCCTGGCGCGCCGCCGATGTCGCGGTGGTGTGGCTCACCATGGCGCTGCCGGTCCTCCGCGTCGCGGCGCTGCGCCCGCGCCCGCTCGACCTCGTCCTGCTCGGCGTCCGCGCGGCCCTGCTGGCGCCGCTGTCGACCACCTACGCCAAGCGGGGCGCGCCGTTCTGGCTCTCGCCGCTGGCGGACCCGGCCACGGCCGTCCGGCTCACGCTGTCCTCGCTGCGCCAGCCGCGCACGTGGCGGGGGCGGACCTACGCGCGCTGACGGCGGAGCAGGAACAGCGCCCCGACGACGCACATGAGCGCGCCGGTGGCGGCGACGCGCTCAACAGGGTCGACGGCGAGCTGGAGCGCCGGGTAGGCGAACACACCGGCTCGCGCGCCCCACGCGAACCCGCGCGCGGCGACCGTCACGGCCCCGCAGAGGACCAGGGCGGCGAGCGCGGCGACCGGCGAGAGCGCGAAGGCGCCCCCGACGAAGCACATGACCGCCTTGCCGCCGCGGAAGCCCGCGAACACCGGGAACGCGTGGCCGAGCATCGCGGCCGCGACGGCGGCGACCGCGACCCAGTAGCCGCCGAGCGCGAGCCCGATCAGGCCCGCGGCCAGCGCCTTCGCGCCGTCGCCCAGGAACGCGGGCGTCGCGCGGCGCGGCCCCAGCTGCTCGAGCGCGTTCCACGCGCCGGGGTTGCCGTCGCCGACCGCCCGCAGGTCGACCCCGTGGCGGCGCGCGACGAGGAGCGCGACGGGGATCGAACCCAGCAGATAGCCCATGATGGTCCCCGCCGCGTACTCCCAGAAGATGCCCGTCGCCTCCTTCCACCTGACCCGCTACCCGCGCGCCACCGCGCCCGAGGGATTGTCGCGGATGGGCCTCGACCGCCCCGCGCTCAGGCGCGCGCCGGGCCTGCGCTTCTTCCGGCTCCTCGGCACGGGGCGCGGGCAGACGATGACGCTCAGCGCGGACCTGCGGCGCTGGGCGATGTTCGCGGTCTGGGAGGACGGCGCGGCGCTCGACGCGTTCCTGCGCGACTCCGAGGTGGCGGCGCGCTGGCGGACGCTGGCCGCGGAGGCGTATTCCGTGCGCCTGGAGCCGCTGCGGGTGCGGGGCGCCTGGGGCGGGAGCAACCCCCTGGGCGAGGGCGGCGGCGCGGCGGACGGGCCCGTCGCCGTGCTCACGCGCGCGACCATCCGGGTCCGTGCGCTGCCGGCCTTCTACGGCGCCATCGCGCCCCCGGCCCGCGAGCTGCTCGACTCGCCGGGGCTGCTGGCCTCGGTCGGCATGGGGGAGTGGCCGGTCGCGCGCCAGGCCACGTTCTCGCTCTGGCGCTCGCTGCCCGACGTGCAGGCCTACGCCTACCGGCGCGCCGACCACCGCGCGGTGGTCGACCGGACGCGCAGCGAGCGCTGGTACTCCGAGGAGCTGTTCGCGCGGTTCCGGCCCTACGGCGCCGAGGGCACGTGGGGCGGGCGCGACCCGCTCAGCGTGCCCTGATCAGCGCGTCGAGCCGGCGCCAGAAGATCCGGCGCGTCGCCGGGCCGCTGCGCTGGGGACCGAGGTGGTCGGCCACCGCGGGGTCGCGCACGAGCACGTAGTCGCCGCCGGTCGCGCGCGCGATGCGGCGCGCCACCCGGGTCCCCACGACGGTGTCGCGCGCGCCGGCCATCGCGACGACGCGCGTGCCGGCCGGGACCCGCCGGTTGTCGACCTCGGGCAGCCGCAGCCGGAAGCGCCGCAGCGAGCGGCCGGGGTACATGGAGAGGACGGCGCGCGGGCGGGGCAGCTTCGCGACGCCGGCGAGCGCGGCGTAGTCGGCCGCGAGCGCGCCCCCGGCCGAGTGCCCGGCCACCACCAGCGAGCCGGGCGCCAGGTCGGCCCGCGGCAGCGCGAGCCGCACGCCGGCGATCACGTTCCCGAGCGCCTGCGCCGGCGGCAGCAGGACCGACTCCTGGTAGCGCGGGTAGATCACCGCGTTGCCCTCGCGCGCCAGGTGGTCGAGCCACGGGCGGTAGTAGTCCGGCCGCGTCGCGCCCCAGCCGTGGAGGAACAGCACGCCGGGCAGCGGGCGGTCGACGTCGGGGCGGATGATCCACGCCGCCTGCGGACCGGCCCCCACCTGGGTGGTCACGATCCGCGGCGGCTCCGGCCGCGCGTCGGTGCCGCCACCGCATGCGGTCAGGAGGGCGCAGAAGGCCGCGAGGGTGATCCGGCGGCGGCTCACCGCGCCCGCTCGCCGATCGCACGAGCCACGATCTGCGCGCTGAGCATGACGAGCGGGAGCCCGCCGCCCGGGTGCGTCGTCCCGCCGACGAGCCACAGCCCGTCCACGCCGCGCACCGCGTTCGGGGGCCGGCGCAGCGTGCCGAGGCGGCCGTGCGGCGCCGCGCCGTAGATCGCCCCGCCCGGCGCGCCGGTCTCGCGCTCCAGGTCCGCCGGGGAGCGCTGGGCGCGGGCGCGCACCCGCCCGCGCACGTCCAGCCCGCGCGCCGCCATCCGCTCGAGCACGTGAACGCCGTAGGCGTCCCAGTCGTGCGCCGCCGACGCCGGCGCGTTGACGAGGACGAACCACGCCTCCGGCCCGCCCTCGGTCGCGCTGCCCGCGCTGGCGTAGAGCGTCGGGTCGCGCACCGGGCGGCGCGCGGTGAAGACGTCGTCGAACTCGGCGTCGTAGTCGTCGGGGAAGGCGATCGTGTGGTGGACGAGCCCCGGCGTCGAACCCTCCAGGCCGAGCATCAGCGCGAAGCCCGAGAGCGACCGCTCGCGCGGGCGCCGCGGCGCCGGCCGGCCCAGGAGGTCGCGCGCGACGGCCTCGGCGTCGGCGGTGGCCACCACCGCGTCGGCGGCGAGGAAGCCGGCGTCGGTCTCCACCCCGGCGACCCGCCGCCCGGAGACCGCGATCCGCCGCACGGGGACGCCGAGCCGCAGCTCGCCGCCGAGGTCCGACAGCCGCGCCGTCATCGCCTCCACCAGGGCGTAGATCCCGCCGCGCGGATGCCAGGCGCCGAACGCGTGCTCCACGTAGCCGGCCACCGCGAGCGCGGCGGGCGCGCGCCGCGGGTCGGCGCCGGCGTACGTCGCGAAGCGCTCGATGACCATCCGCAGCCGCGGATCGCGCGCGTGCGCGCGCGCCAGCGAGCGCAGCGTCGCCCAGGGGCGGACGCGCAGGAAGTCGCGCGGATCGGGCGGCGGGGCACCGCGCTCCGGCCGCCGCGGCGGCCACGGCGGCGGGCCGGTGAGGAACGGCACGGACGCCCGCCACATGCCCGCGCACGTCCCGAGGAACCGCGTCCAGTCCGCACCCGCCCCGGGCGACCAGGCCTCCAGGGCCTCCATCGCCTGCGGCAGGTCGGCGGACAGGTCGAAGCCGGTCCCGTCGGCGAAGCGGTAGCGCGTGACCGGCTCGACGCGCAGCAGCTCGACGACGTCCTGCAGCGGCGCACCCGTCTCGGCGAACAGGTCGCGCAGCACCCACGGCATGGTCAGCAGCGAGGGCCCGGAGTCCCACGCGAAGCCGCCGCGCTCGACGCGCCCGGCCTTGCCGCCCGGTACGTCCGCCGCCTCGAGCACCGTCACCGCATGACCGGCGCGGGCCAGCCGGATGCCCGCCGCCAGCCCGCCGACGCCCGCGCCGACGACCGCGATCCTCATCGCCGGCGGGCCCGCGCGGCCAGCGCCGGCGCGGCGAACGCGCCCATCGCCGCCGACCCCGCGGCGGCCACCACGGGCCGCCGCCACAGCGTCGCGTTGGCGAACGCCTCGCCCGCCCACGTCCACGCGTAGAGCGCGAGCGCCCCGTCGTCGCGCGTCGCCGGCGCCGCCTCGTCGCCGTCGAGCAGCGACCAGACGCCGAACACGACGCTCCCGGTCGCGAACCAGCCGAGGAAGTTCGACGCCGGGATCCCCTCGTAGCGCCCGCCGCCCGGCCAGCTCCAGTAGCCGTCGCGGGCCATCCGCGGATCGAGGAAGACGTCCCAGGCCGTCAGCGCGCCCGCCGCCGCGACCACCCGCACCGCCCGCCCGCGGTCGCCGACCGCCCAGCCGGCGGCCACCCACGCGGGCCGGCTCATCATCGCCCACGCCGCCGCGGCCAGCACCGGCACGCCGCCCACGCGCCACCCGAGCTTCCCGGAGTACGTGTAGTGCCCGAACGGCCGCCCGGTGGCCACGCCGGCCAGCTCGGCGGCGAAGCCGATCGCACCCGCGACCCCGATCGGGGCGACGCCGCGCCGCCACCCGCGCGCGGCCGCCCCCTCCACCACCGACGTCGCCAGCAGCAGCCCGACGATGCCCCGGGTGGCCGCGACCAGCCGCCGCTCCGGCAGCCGCGAGTACGCCACCTGCGACGCCACGAGCGCGCCGAACAGGATCCGGAAGGCGCGCCTCACTCGTAGACGATGAAGTCCGGGCGCGGCCGCATCCGCATGACCTCCTTGGGGGTCATGAGGTTGATGTCCTCCCGGTAGAAGAGCTTGTAGCCGTTGGCGAACTTCTTCTGGCCGCGCGTGAAGGCCCGGTACTTCGACAGCTTGTTGGGCTGGTCGCCGAAGCCGTCGGCGTTGAGCGTGATCGCGAGGTGCTCGCGCTGCTTGAGGCGCGGGCGGTTCTGGATCATGTCGAGCGTGAACTGGTGGATGACCACCAGCTTCTGCGGGAGGTTGTGCTTGGCCACGAGCATGTCGAGCCAGGCGGTGGTGGCGTTGAGCTCGCGCGCGGTGACGGAGCCGATGACCGTGCCGGGCTTCTCGCCGCCGAGCATCCGCCACTCGGGATCGAGCGCGAGGTGGACGTCGGGCTCGCGCAGCCACTTCTCCAGCCGGATCGTCTCCTCGAAGAAGTCGGAGTGCCCGGGCTGGATGTCGAGGATCAGGATCGCCTTGGCCTTGCGCGCCGCGCGCAGGTAGCGGCGGATCATGCCGTCGGGCATCCGCGAGCGGTACTTGCCGCTGGGCCCCGGGTCGGCGTCGGCGATGGTCGAGATCAGCTCGAAGGCGGGCAGGACCGGCCGCGACCTGCGGTTGTAGCCGCGCGCCTGGCGCCTGAGCTTGCGCGCGACCTTCGAGGGCGGGCCGATCCCGAGCTCTCCCAGCTCGTCGGCCTTCGGGTTGCCGTAGAAGCCGACGACGCGATGGTCCGGGAACACGCGGCGCGACCCGTCGGGGAGGGTCGGCGGCGGGGGCGGAGTCGCCGCGGCCTTCGCCTCGGCGCCCTTGTTCGGGGACGCGTCGTCGCCGCTGGCCAGCGCCGAGGCGATCACGGCGACGATGGCCACCGCGACGGCGGCGAGCGCCAGCAGCGCGGCGCCCCGGCGGCGGCGGGTGACATCCGGCGAGAATCGCGCGGCGGGACCCATCACGGCGTGGAACTGTAGACGGCGCGCCGCCCCATCACCGCACCAGCGCGCCGTGGCGCGCGGCCACGGCGAGCTTGCGCCGCTGCGGGACGACCGCCCGGCCGGCCTCGCGGCCGTAGCCCTCGCGCTCGATCTGGCGCAGGATCTCCCGGTACATCGCCGCGGCCGCCGCGACCGCGCGCCGCCCGTGGCAGAGCAGCCCGATGCCGGCGATCCCGCGCTCGTAGAGCGCGTCGGCGCGGGCGATCTGGTCGCGGATGAGCGCCTCGCGCGCCCCCGGTGCCACCGAGCCGCCGAACTGGGCGATCGTCGCCTGCGCGAGGTACACGCGGCCGTTGGCCAGGTCCTCGTCGATGTCGCGCAGCACGTTGGTGCGCTGCATCGCCATCCCGAGCGCCGCCGCGGCGGGCCGCGCGCGCTCGGGGTCCGTCGTCCCCAGCAGGCCCGCCATGACGATCCCGACGGTCCCCGCCACCTGGTAGCAGTAGCGGTCGAGCGCCTCCTCGCTCTCGATCGGCGCGCCCGCGAGGTCGTGCTCCATGCCGGCGCAGAAGTCCGCCATGGCGGCGCGCGGGATGTCGCGCCGGCTCGCCAGGTCGGCGAGGATCCGCGCCTCCCGGCCCTGCGGCGGCGCGCCCGCGCACCACGCCCGCACCGCGGCGACGCGCGCGGCGGCGTCCGGCTCGCCCTCGTCGACCAGGTCGTCGAGCGTGCGGAAGACGAGGTACAGGAGATGGACGTCGTCGCGCAGGTGACGGGGCAGCAGCCGGCAGGCCAGCGAGAACGTCCGCGCGACGCGGCGCGTCGTGTCGCGCGCCTCGATCAGCAGCGGGTCGGCGGCCACGGTGCTCATCGGGCGGCCACCCGCGCGCGGGCCGGGACGTCGGCGAGCACGAGGTTCGCCGTGACCTCCGCGCTGAGCAGGACGCCGGGGATCCCCGCGCCCGGGTGCGTGCCGCCGCCGACGTAGTACATGCCGCCGACGCGGCGGTCGCGGTTGGGGTGGCGGAAGTAGGCGCTCTGGTGCAGCGTGGGCTCGACCGCGAACGCGTTGCCGTACGCCGCCCCGAGCTCGCGCTCGAAGTCGCGCGGCGTCATCTGGTGCTCGACCGTCACCGCCGCGTCGAGGCCGGTCAGCCCGAACGTCGTCTCGTAGTCGGCGATCAGCGCGTCACGCAGGCCGGCGGCCTCGCGCTCCCAGTCGATCCCGCCGCCGCGCAGGTTGGGCACCGGCAGCAGCGCGCACAGCGAGTCGCCGCCGGGCGCGGCCATGCCCGGCTCCGTGCGCGACGGCGCGTGGACGTACGTCGAGAACGTCTGAGGCCGGCCGGTCCCGCGCGTGACCTGCTTGATGAAGTCGCGGTAGCCCGTCCCGACCAGCAGCGTGTGGTGCTTGAGCTTCTCGAAGCGCCGGTCCGTGCCGAGGTAGAGGAGGAACGCCGACATCGTCGGCGCCATCCGGCGGACCGGCGCGCGGCGCCCGAGCAGCTCGTGCGAGCGCAGGACGTCGGCGTTGGAGACCACCACGTCGGCCTTGATGCACTCGCCGCCGGCCAGCCGCACGCCCGAGACGCGGCCGCCGTGCTGCTCGATGGCGGCGACCGCCTCGCCGCAGCGGATGTCGAGCGGGCGGGCCATGGCCTCGACCAGCGAGTAGACGCCGCCGTCGGCGTACCAGCCGCCGTCGAGGATCTGCAGGTACACGAGCGCGCCGTAGATGGCCGGGACGCGGTACGGGTCCCCACCGATGAACAGCGAGTGGAACGAGAAGGCCTCGCGGACCCGGTCGTGCTCGAAGAAGCGCGAGACGAAGCGGTGCAGCGGCACGATCGCCCCCATCCGCGTCATCGACGGGACGAGCCGCGCGAAGTCGGCCAACGAGAGGAAGGGGCGCCGCCCCGCCGCGACGATGCCCTCGCGGTAGATCGGCTCCAGCGCGGCGAGGAACGCGTCGAGGCGGCCGGCGTCGCGCGCGGAGAACTTCGCCACCTGGTCGCGCAGCCCGTCGCGGTCGTCGACGAAGTCGAAGTGGCGCTCCTCGCCGCTCCAGAAGATCCGGTACAGCGGGTCCAGCCGGCGCAGCGTCAGCTCGGAGTGCAGGTCGAGCCCGCCGGCGGCGAACGTCTCCTCCAGCACCCAGGGCATCGTGATCAGCGACGGGCCCATGTCCCACGTGAACCCGCGGTCGGTCAGCTGGTAGGCGCGCCCGCCGGGCCGCGCGCGCTGCTCGACGACCGTGACCTCGTGGCCGGCCCCCTGCAGCCGCAGCGCGGTGCCGAGACCACCGAGGCCGGCGCCGATGACGACGACCCTCACCCGATCGACCCCCCTGCAGTCTGCGACGTCGGTGTGGGTGAACCCGCAGGGCTCACTGGACGTGCTCCGTCCCGAGCTCCGTCGACGCCGCCGCGCCCGCCGCCCAGGTGGCGATGCGCAGCTGCTCGACGACCGTGCCGAGCGCCTCGCTCGCGCGATCGGCCTGCGCCGCCACCAGGAACGGGCGCGCGAGCCCGGCCGCCGCGGCACCGAGCGCCAGGCACTTGGCGGCCTCGACGCCGTCGCGCAGGCCGCCCGAGGCGATCAGCGGGAAGCCCGGCGGCGCTGCGGCGCGGGCGGCGGCCAGCGCCGCCGCGGTCGGGACGCCCCAATCGGCGAACGCGCCGGCCAGCTCGCCGGCGCGGGTATCGCGGCGACCCTCGATGAGGGCCCAGTTCGTGCCGCCCGCGCCCGCCACGTCGACCGCCGCCACGCCGGCGCGGCACAGCGCCGCGACGTCCTCGGCGTCCATCCCGAAGCCGACCTCCTTGACCACGACGGGCGCCGGCGCGAGCCGCTCGACCGCCGCGGCGATGCCGGCGAGCACGCCGCCGAAGTCCGGCTGGCCTTCGGGCTGGACCGCCTCCTGGATCGGGTTGAGGTGGATCGACAGCCCGTCGGCGTCGAGCAGCTCGACCAGCCGCTCGGCGCGGGCCGCGCCGTCCGCGCCGCGGATCTGCGCCGCGCCGAGGTTGGCCAGCAGCAGCGGCGGGCGCTCGGCCGCGTCGGGCCGGTAGGTCCGCAGCAGCGCGGGGTCGTCGAGGAGCCGGCGCCCGGAGCCGAGGACGAGCGCGACGCCGTGCTCGGCGGCGGCCCGCAGCAGGCGCCGGTTGATCGCGGCGGACTCGGCCGCGCCGCCGGTCATCGCGGAGATCAGCAGCGGCGCCGCGAGGCGCGCGCCGAGCAGCGAGGCGGCCAGCGACACGTCCGCCGGGGCGCGCTCGGGGAGCGCGCGGTGGCGCAGGCGGATGGCGTCCAGGCCGGTCCCCGAGCGATGCTCGACGCCCAGGCCCGCGGCGATGCGCAGGTGGTCGGCCTTGCGCGCGGCGCCGGGCTGGGCCGGCGGGGCGGTGTCCGGTACGGGCATGCACGGGTCGATACGGACCGGCGGGCTCCGCGGATCGCCGCCGCGCCAGATCTCCGCCGGAGCGCTACTCCTTGGAGACGCGGAACCCGCGGTCGAAGAGCTGCATCGCCTGCTTGCCCGGGTCGGGCGAGTGCAGCAGGACGGCGCCGAGGCGGACCCGCCCGCGCCGGACCGTGGCGACCAGGCAGCGCCCGGCGGCGTCGGTGTAGCCCGTCTTGAGGCCCGTGGTCCCGCGGTAGCCCTGCCGCAGGAGCGGGTTGTGGTTGTACAGGTAGATCCGGCCGCCCTTGATCGGGAACGGCAGGACGGCCTGGCGATGGCGGGCGATGTCCGCGATCAGCGGCTGGCGGAGGTCGGCGCGCGCGAGCGCCGCCAGGTCGACCGCGCAGGAGTGGTTCCCGCGGTCCTTGTAGCCGTCGGGCGACGTGTAGTGCGTGCAGCTCAGCCCGAGCTGCTCCGCACGGCGGTTCATGAGCGCGACGAAGCCCCGGATGGTCCCGCCGGTGTGCGCCGCGAGCGCGCGCGCCGCGTCGTTCCCCGAGGGCAGCAGCAGCCCGTAGAGCAGGGACTTCACGGTCACCCGCCGCCCGAGCCGCAGGACGCCCATGCCCGAGCCCCGGTAGTTGAGCGCCTGCTTGGTGATCCGGACCCTGGTGCGCGGCCGCACGCGATCGGTCACCACCAGCGCGGTCATCATCTTGGTCAGGGACGCGATCGGCAGCGGCTTGGTCGGGTTGCGCCGCCACAGCACGCGGCCCGTGTCGAGATCGAACAGCAGGCCCGCCCGCGGCGGGTGCTTGAAGTTCACCCTGACGGCGTCGCGGGTCGAGTCCAGGCGCACGCCGAGCGGCGTGGGCGCGGTGCCGCCGCCCGCCAGCGGCTCGGGCCCCTCGGCGGTCAGCGGGGTGATCGCCGACGCGCCCTTGCCCGAGCCAGCGCCCCCGCCGACGTGCAGGCTCAGGTCGAGATCCCCGCGCGCGACGAGCACGAGCGCCCCCGCCGCGGCGAGCAGCAGGACCAGCGCCGGAAGGGCGCGCCACGGGCGCCGCCGGCGGCGGCGCCCTCCTTGGAAGAGCGTGTACGGCATGCGATCTCGGCCCGGGAGTCTCACCGCCGGTCCGGCGGATTGGTCAGGGCTCCGATGATGCCGAACGCGAACATCGCCAGCACCAGCAGGGAGATGACCTCGAGCACGCCGATCCCGCTCGTTGCGATGACGAAGACCGTGAGGAAGCCGAGCAGGGCGGTGAAGCCCAGCGCGATCCCGAGGATGACCGTCCTCATCGGGTGAAGATCGGGGTCTCCGGCCGCCGCCTCCGGGCGAACAGCCGGATCGCGATCAGGCCGAAGACGAACCCGCCGATGTGCGCGAAGTACGCGACGCCGCCGCCCCCGCCGGTCGGGTCCGACAGGTCGAAGTAGCCGAACAGCACCTGCTGGACGAACCAGAACCCGAGGATCAGCAACGCCGGCAGCTCGACGATCGTGAAGAAGAAGATGATGAAGATCAGCGTCACCACCTTCGCGCGCGGATACAGCAGCACGTAGCCGCCGAGCACCCCGGCGACGGCACCCGACGCCCCGATCGTCGGCACCGTCGAGCTCGGGTCGATGGCGATCTGCGCGCCGAGCGCCGCCAGGCCGCCGAGCAGGTAGAAGGCCAGGTACTTCACCGGCCCCATCGAGTCCTCGACGTTGTTGCCGAAGATCCACAGGAACAGCATGTTGCCGCCGAGGTGCAGCAGCCCGCCGTGCATGAACATGGCGGTGAACGCGGTGAGGATCGTGTTGTCGGGCGGCGTGCCGCACTCGCGCGCCGCGACCTGCGTCCCCCAGTCGGTGAACTCCTTGGGGATCGCGCCGTACTCGATGACGTTGCACTGGTAGGCGGTCGACGACGGGTCGCCGAACGACAAGCCGCCCTTCTGGAAGAAGAAGTAGACGAGCACGTTCGCGACGATCAGCGCGACCGTGACGACCGGGAACCGGTCGGTGGGGACGTTGTCCTTGAGCGGGAACACGGGGGCGGGAGCGTACCGCTGACGCTCCCGCCCTCCGCGTGCCCTACAGCCGCCGCGACGTGAGAGTGGCGGTCACGCGGGTCGCCGCCGAGACCGCGCGGACGCGCACCCGGTAGTCGCCCTTGGCGCGCCGCTTGGCCGGCAGCGTGAACCGGTAGGTCCGCTCGGCCTCGCGCGAGACCGCCTTGTAGCGCCGCACGACCTTCGAGCCGCGCGAGATGGTGATCGTCACCTTGGCGTCGGCCGACAGCTGGTAGGCGCCCTTCAGCGTCACCTTCCTGGGCCCGCCGAACACCGGGCGCTCGAGCTTGAAGCGCCGCAGCAGATCGCAGCGATCGCGCCGGAAGAAGTCCGGGCGCTTCGTGAAGCGCCCGTGCTTGCGCCGCAGCACCAGCCGCCGGGCGTCGATCTTGTGGCCGTCGTCGCGCATGACGTAGCGGACGAAGTAGTAGCCGTCGCCGACCTTCTTGCGCCCGCCCGACACGTTCGTCTTGCCGTTCCAGCGCACCGACCCGGTGCGGTTGCGGAACCGCGCCACCAGCCGCTCGCGGATCACGCGCCGGCCCGTCGACACGCGGAACACGTCGACCGTCACCGGCGCGTTCGTTCGGCGCGTGAAGGCGAGGCTCGCCTTGCCGCCGCCGGCCGACCGCACGTTCACGGTCTTGATCCCGCCGCTCGGGGTGCAGCCCGCCAGGCCGTCGCCACCGGGCGGGGTGCCGCCCGGCGGGGTGCCGCCGGGCGTCTTGCCGTCGCCGCCGCCGCCCGGGCCGTTGTTGTCGCGGCCGGGCACCGGCCGGTCGCTGCCCGGCGGGAAGCGGTAGACCTGCACGCCGCGCCCGTAGGTCGCCGCGATCAGCAGGTTCGGGTCGTCCGGCTTGAGCGAGAGCGAGTAGACCGGCGCGGTCGGCAGGCCCTTGCCGAGGACCTCCCAGCGGCCGCCCTCGGCGGTCTCGGAGATGAACATGCCGACGTTCGTGCCCAGCGCCAGTCGGCCGCCCGGCGCGAACTCGATGTCGGTGGCCGGGACGTCGGGCAGGTTCCCCGTGATGTCGGTGAAGTTCCGGCCGGCGTCCGTCGACTTGTAGACGTGGCCGCCCTCCGTGCCGGTCAGGTCCTCGCCGAGCGCGCCGAGCGGCGCGTAGGGCCGCACGTAGTAGCCCGCCAGCGTCACGTAGACGGTGCTCGGGTTGGCCGGGTCGAACCGGACGCCGGTGATGTAGCGCTCCGGCAGCCCGTTGGCCTCGGCGATGTGCCAGCCGTCGCCGGTCATCCGCTTGGGCGCCTTGTCGCCGCCGACGTTGGTGGCGATGCCCGAGCGGAACGGCGTCGCGGTGGTCAGCGGATCGCAGTAGGCGCAGTAGCCCACGTAGGCAGCGTCGCCGTGCAGGTCGATCGCCGTGTTGATGTTGTTCGAGTTCTCGTTCTTCTGGGTGTCCGGGTCGTCAGGCGTGGGCTTGGCGTCCGCGTCGCCCGGCTTCTCCAACGTCCCGAGGTCGTAGACCTTCTGCCAGTCGGCGCCGTCCGCGATCGTCGTGTCGGGCCCGAACGTCGTCTCCTTGACGTCGCGGCCGGCGATGATCAGGTGCTTGGCGTCCGTCGGGTCCATCTTGAACGGCGTCGCGAACGCGCCCGAGGTCAGCGCCGGGTCGATGAACTCCGACGTCTTGCCGCCGTCGACCGTCCGGTACATGTAGCCGCCGGTGACCTCGCCGTAGGCGACGTCCGGGTTGTCCGGGTCGACCGCGGCGAAGAAGCCGTCGCCGCCCTGCCAGTTGAGCTGCTTGCCGTCCGGCTGGATCTTCAGGCCGCCGTTGTCCTGCAGGCCGCCGTAGACCGTCCCGTCCTTGGCCATGTTGGCCTCGTAGGGGATCAGCGTGTAGAAGCCCTCGTTGGCGCCCTCGCCCCACGAGTCGTTGTCGAGGCCGGTGCCGGCGGGCTTGGTCTGGACGTAGGCGCCGCCGTCGTTGCCCTCCAGCAGCGTCACGTCGCCGGGGTTGGGCTGGTCGAGCACGTACATGCCCGCGTGCTGGTCCGGATGGGTCGTGTAGCCCTGGATCGGCGGGTTCGACGTCGGGCAGACCTTGTCCGGCGGCAGCGTCGGCAGCAGGCCGCCCTGGCACGTGTCGCCGGAGAAGTAGCGCCCGACCACCTTGAAGCTGGCGTGGCCGTCGAGCGGCAGGCCGGTGGGCTGGTTCTGCCACACCTCCTCCAGGCCGAAGCTCAGCAGCGTCGGGACGCCGCCGACCTGCGTCGACGGGTTGGGCTGGATCCACTGGTCGTACCAGGACTGGATGCCCGGAGCGACGCCCAGCGCCGAGTAGACGCCGACCAGCGCCGAGTTGTTGCCGGGGGTGGTCTGGAGCTCGTAGCCCGAGGAGAGCAGCCGCCAGCTCGCGCCGAAGTCCGACGAGACGTAGATGCCGTTGAGCACCGTGTTCTTGTTCGTCGGATCGGCGCCGACGTCAGCCGGGTCGACGTCCTCGCCGACGTCGATGCCGGCCTTCTTGCGCTTGTTGAACAGAACGGCGTCCTGGACGGTCGCGTAGACGTACTCGTGGTTCTGCTCGGGGCCGTTGGCGATGCCGAGCTCGATGCGGCCGATGGAGTCCTGCTCCGTGGTCTCGGGGTCGGCGTCCGCCGGGACGAGCCCGTTGAAGCCGAGCTTCTCGAACGGCTTGACGCCGTCCTCGGAGACGTAGATGCCGTTGCCCGGCGCCTGCGGCTTGCCCGCGTAGTTGGGCTCCGTGCCGGCGCGCCAGCCGACGGCGGCCATGACCTTGCCGCCCGTGTGGTCGAACTTGTCCGGCGCCTGGACCACGACGTCGGTGACGACGTTGGCGAAGAAGCAGTCCTTGCCGCCGGTCTCGTCGCCCTGGCACTCCTCGGAGGTCGGCAGCTTGGCGTTCGTGAAGGTCCGGCCGGCGTTGGCAGAGCGGTAGAGCCCCAGGCCGGTGGCCGCGTAGACGACGTCGGGCTTGGTCGGGTCGACCTCGACCTTGAAGCCGAGCGCGCCGTCGGGGAGCCCGTCCGAGCGCGTCCAGGTCTTGCCGTCGTCCGTGGACCAGTAGGCGCCGACGCCGGCGTAGGTGTTGCCGCCGAAGGCGTTGTCGCCGGTCAGCGCGATGATGACCTCCTCGCCGTTCTCGCGCTTGGTGTAGCCGACCGAGCCGACGCTCTGGACGGGGAGGCCGTCGCCGATCGAGCGCCAGCTGCCGCCGAGGTCGTCGGACTCCCACAGGCCGCCCGAGCCGACCGAGGCGAACACGCGCTTGCCGCCGCCCGACGCGAAGTCGCTGACCCGCCCGTTGAGCTTGCGGAAGCCGAACTGGGAGTTCTCGAAGCCCTCCTCGCCGGCGATCAGCGGACCCTTGCCGTAGGGCTGCCAGGTTTCGCCGCCACCCGGGATGGTGCTGCCCTGCTCGGCGAGCCGGTCGCGCTGGCGGGCGGCGCGGGCGTAGGCGCGCGGGTTGACGGCCTCGTACGGCGCGGCGTCGCGGCCCTCGGCCAGCCCCTTGGCGGTGAGGACCTCGCGCAGGCTCTCCGGGCGCATGCGCGGGGCGCACGCGGGCAGCTTCTCGCCCTCCTCTTCCTCCTCGCCGGACTCGCCGACGAGCGGCCCCTCCTTCTGCTCGATCGTCTCCTGCTCCTCGCGGGTCAGGTAGCCGGGAGGACAGGCGGAGGCGTCCCGCTCGCCCTCGCCACCCCCGCGCACGGCGAGGACGACGGCGAGGGCCGCGCAGGCGGCCAGGAGCAAGAGGAGCAGGGTGAGCGGGCGGCGGCGGGCGGTCGGCATAGGGGCTGAAACG
>DASVQH010000046.1:0-13726 GCA_036389195.1 Solirubrobacteraceae bacterium | reverse complement strand
GCTCGAGGCGCGGCTCGGCGTCCCCGCCGCCGTCCGCGTGAACCCGCGCCGCGAGCCCTTCGACGCCTATGCCTGAGCGGCCCGAGCGCGCGATCGCCCTGAAGTACTCCGGCAGCGGCGCGCCGCAGGTCGCCGCGTCGGGCCAGGGGCTGGTCGCCGAGCGCATCCGCGCGCTCGCCGAGGAGGCCGGCGTCCCCATCCGCCGCGACCCGGCGCTCGCCGCCGCGCTGTCGACCCTCGACCTCGGCAAGGAGATCCCCGAGGAGCTCTACCTGGCGGTGGCGGAGGTGCTGGCCTGGGCGTACCAGCTCAGCCCGCCGCCAGCGTGACCACGCCTGCCACGATGACCGCCGAGGCCACCAGGCGCCGCCGCCGGTCGCCTTCCTTCAAGACTCGCGCGCCCAGGATCGTGCCGACGACGATGCTGATCTCCCGCGCCGGGGCCACGTAGGACACGGCGGTGGTGCTCAGCGCGATCAGCACGAGCAGGTAGGACAGCGGCCCGAGGACCCCGACGCCGAGGACCGCGCGGCGCGACCCGGTCCACGCGCGGCGCAGGTCGGCGCGCCGCCGCAGCGTCGGGCCGGTGAGGAGGACGAGCATCACGAAGTAGGCGCCGAGGAAGTAGACGACCGGCGGCAGGTCGAGCGCGTCGACCGCGTGCTTGTCCCACAGCGTGTAGGTGGCGATCATCGCGGCGGTCGCCAGCGCGTAGCCCACCGCGACGCGGTCCTCGGGCCGCGGCCGCCCGGCGAGCGACAGCACGCCGGCGCAGATCGTCAGCCCACCGGCCACGGCGAGCGCGCTCGGCCGCTCGGCGAAGAGCAGCACGCCGCCCAGCATGGCCACGACGGGCGCGGTGCCGCGGGCCAGTGGGTAGACGAGCGAGAGGTCGCCCGCCCGGTAGGCGCGCTGCACCAGCACGAAGTACACCGTCTGCAGCGCCCCGCTGACCGCGACCCAGGCGATCCCCTGCGCCCCGAAGTGCGGCCGCTCGGCGATCGCCACGGCGATGCCGAAGGGCGCGATCGCCAGCGTCCCGACGAGCGTCGCGGCCCACGCGAACGCCACGCCGCCGCGGGACTCCTTGGCCAGGAGGTTCCACGTCGCGTGGACCACGGCGGCGCCGAGGACCAGTGCCAATGCGCTAAGCGGCATGCGCGGCGCGTGTATCGGTTTTCGCCCGGCCCGACTTCGCTGGCGCTCGTCGTCTGGGCGACGTCACGGGCCGGCCCGACTTCGCTGGCGCTCGTCGTCTGGGCGACGTCACGGGCCGGCCCGACTTCGCTGGCGCTCGTCGTCTGGGCGACGTTACCCCGTTTAGGTGATGTAGGCCGGCCGTCAGGGGCCGATACAGCCTGCGTCCGATCTCGTCCCCCTCGCTCCGTCGTCTATCCAAAGGTTCCACACCGACATGGCCACCACCGCCCCTCCGCAGCCCAAGCAGCGCAAGGTCTCCTCGGACGCTGCGCTCGCTCTGTGGCGCGAGTACAAGGCGACCGGCGACCTGACGGTCCGCAACCGGCTCGTCATGACGTACGCCCCGCTCGTGAAGTACATCGTGTTCAAGAAGGTCCGCGAGCTGCCGGCCCGGTGCGAGGTCGAGGACTTCATCTCGTGCGGCCTCGAGGCGCTGATCGCCTCGATCGACCGCTATGACCCCGAGAAGGGCGCCACGCTGGAGCAGTTCGCGTGGACCCGCATCCACGGCGCCGTGCTCGACGAGCTGCGCCGCCAGGACTGGGCGCCGCGCTCGCTGCGCCGCTGGGAGCGCGACATCGCCAAGGCGCGCGAGCAGTTCACCGGCGTCCACGGCCGCCGCCCGACGCGCGACGAGCTCGCCGCCGCCCTCAACATCACCGTCGAGGAGCTGCGCCGCCGCGAGGACGACATCGCCGTCTCCGACGTCACCTCGCTCAACACGCTGGTGATCTCCGACGAGGAGACGACCGTCGAGCGGCTCGACACGATCGCCGGCGGCGACGAGCGGCTCGACCCCGAGCACGCCGCCGCGACCAGCCAGGCCAAGGACCGCTTCCGGCGCGCCTTCGACCGCCTGCCGCGCCGCGAGCGCGAGGTCGCCGTGCTGCTCTACGTCAAGAACCTGACCCTCCGCGAGATCGGCGACATCCTCGGCGTGTCCGAGAGCCGCGTCTGCCAGATCCACTCCCAGCTCAAGCGCACGCTCAAGCAGCAGCTGGCCGAGGACGCCTCGCTCTTCTCGGCCGTCGGCTAAAGATCCGCGCCGACCAACCGAACACACCGAGCATGAGCCTCGGAATCGGATCCCTCGGGCCCACGTATCCCGCCCCCGACGCAACGCCGCGCTCGCGCTTCGCGCCGAGCGCGCCGGCCGATCCCATGGCCGCGCGCATCGGGGAGGATCGCGTGGAGCTCTCGTACGGCGCGCCGCCGCCGGAGGTCCGTGAGGCGGTGGACCGCGCCGCCGAGCGGGTGCACGAGCTGGCCGCCCAGAACCGCGAGCTGCACTTCCACAAGGACAAGGACTCCGGCCGGGTCATCGTCGAGGTCCGCGACCTCGACGGCAACGTGATCCGCACCATCCCCAACGAGAAGGCCCTCCACGTCATGGCGGGGGCCAGCCTCTAAGGCCATGGCGGGTCTCGCTCTCTCCGGCCTCGCGTCCGGCGTCGACACGAGCTCGATCGTCGAGCAGCTGATGGCGATCGAACGCCAGCCGCTCGCGCGCCTGAAGCTCAACCAGTCGCGCCTGCAGACGCGCGACTCGGGCCTGAAGGACATCCAGTCGAAGCTCAACGCGTTCAAGGCCGCGGCGACGGCGCTGAAGGACTCGAGCCTGTGGGCGTTCAAGCAGACCGTCGACTCGACGGACTCGAAGCTGGTCAGCGGCCAGCTCACCTCGGGCGCGGGCGTCGGCACGACGACGATCTCCGTCCTCGGCGTCGCGAGCTCGACGCAGAAGAACTACGACTACACCCCGAGCGCCGGCCTGCAGACGCTGACCATCACGCCCCAGTGGGGCGCGTCGGCGTTCAGCGTCGACGTCGGCGCCAACGCCACGGTCGACGACGTCGCGGCGGCCATCAACGGCCGCGCCGACACGCCCGTGTTCGCCGCGGTGGTGACGCCCGCGGCCGGCGGCCCGCCCGAGCTGGTCCTCAGCTCCCGCACCACCGGTGCGGGCAGCGCGTCGAACTTCACGATCTCCTCGTCCGCGGTCGGCCAGTTCGTGGCGTCGACCTCGAAGGCCGGCACCGACACGCGCTACCGGCTCAACGGCTCGACGACGACGCTGACCTCGCCGACCAACGAGATCGAGAACGCCATCCCCGGCGTCAAGCTCACCGTCAAGGGCGTCACCACGACCGCGCTGAGCATCACCGTCGGCGCCGGCACGCTCGACAAGGACGCCGTCAAGGCGAAGCTCAAGAGCTTCGTCGAGGCCTACAACGCGGTGGTCGTCGTGACGCGCGGGAAGCTGACCGACAAGTCGGTCCCCAACGCCACGACGACGACAGACGCCATCAAGGGCCAGCTGTTCGGCGACACCGGGCTGACCTCGATGCTCTCGGCCATGCGGATGGGCGTGTCGGACGCCGTCGCCGGCAACCCGGCGGCCACCGACGCCCTCGCCGACCTCGGCATCACCACGGGCGCGATCGGCTCGGGCAAGAGCGCGAGCTCGGGCTCCCTGTCGTTCGACGAGGCGAAGTTCGACGCGCTGTTCGCGAGCGACCCGGACGCCGTCAGGACGCTCCTGGGCGGCGTCGCCACTCGCTTCGAGGGCCTGGTCAACGCCCAGACCGGGACCAACGGCGCCCTCACGCTGCGCCTGAAGAGCTCCGACGACGAGCAGCGCCGCATCACGGACGCGATGACGCGCTCGGAGACGCGCCTGGCGGCCAAGGAGAAGCGCCTGAAGGCGCAGTTCGCGGCGATGGAGAAGGCCCTCCAGGCCTCCCAGACGCAGCAGTCGTGGCTGAGCGGCCAGCTCGCCTCGCTCGGCGCCTGAGTCGCTTAATCCTCCGCCGCTGCGGCCGATGAAGGGAGCACACCGTTCCCGTCCAGCCGTTCCCGGAAGAGAGCCCCTTGTCATCGACGTATGCGTCCCCGCGCTCCAGCGCGGCCTACCAGGAAGCCGCCGTGCTCACCGCGCCGCCGGAGCGGCTCGTGGTCATGCTGTACGACGGCGCGCGCCGCTTCCTCTACCAGGCGGCCGCCGCGATGCGCGAGGAGCGCCATCGTGACGGGCTCGAGCGGCTGCGGCGCGCCGAGCTGATCATCGACGAGCTGCTCTGCACGCTCGACCTCGAGGCCGGCGGCGAGATCGCCTCGAACCTCCAGGGGCTCTACGTCTTCTTCGGCCGTCACCTCGCCGAAGCGGGCCGCGAGCGCGACCCGGCCAAGCTCGACTGGGTCAACGGCCAGCTCGCCGAGCTGCGCGAGGCGTGGGCGCAGATCGGCACCACGACGGCGGCCGCGTGAGCGAGTACGCCCAGCTCGTCGCGCTCGCCGAGCGCGAGGCGACGCTCCTGGCCGCCGGCGCCTGGGAGGACCTCCCGGGCCTCGCGGCCGAGCGTTCGGCGATCGTCGCGGCGCTGCCGGCGGCACCGCCCGCGGCGGCCCGGCCGCACCTCGAGCGCCTGGCCGGCCTGCAGCAGCTCAACAGCGCGGCGCTGGGCGCCGCGCGGGCCGAGACGGCCCGCGAGCTGCGCCAGCTCGGCCAGGGCCGCGGCGCCGTCCGCGGCTACGCGGCGAGCGCCGGGCGGCGCGCCGCCGCCGGTCAGCTGGCCTGACGCACCGACCCCCTCAAGTCGCCCCGCGCGACCGCCGATGAAGGCCGTGCCCCCAAGGACGGGGGTGCGGTGAACAGGAACTCCACGGACGGATCCGACCTGCTTCGCAAGGAGATTTGTCCGTGCTCTACGACATCACCCAGATCGCGCTCGAGCGCACCATCAGCGGCACGTCGGCCCGCAACGAGGCCCTCGCGTCCAACCTCGCCAACGCGAACACGCCGGGCTACGCGCGGGTCGACGTCGACTTCCACGGCGCGCTCGCCCAGGCGATGGGCACGAGCGCCCCCCGCGAGGCGCTGCAGAGCACCGGCTTCGCTCCCGTCGCCGACGCGGCCGGCGCGATGCGCGCCGACGGCTCGACCGTCGACGTCGACGCCGAGTCCGCCAAGCTCGCCGCCAACGGCCTGGAGCACCAGACCGCCGTCCAGGTCGCCGCGGCGCGCCTCGACATCCTCAAGTCCGCGATGGGCGTCGCCTGATGGGCCTCTTCGACTCGCTCGAGGTCTCGGCCACCGGCCTCACCGCCGAGCGGCTGCGGATGGACGTCACGGCCGAGAACCTCGCCAACGCCCAGACGACGCGCGGCGCCAACGGCGGGCCGTACCGTCGCAAGGAGGTCGTCCTCCAGCAGGCGGGCGGCGGCGCGGACTTCGGCGTGCAGCTGGCCAGCGCGATCGGCGGCCCGCGCCGGACGGAGGCGCCGGGCGGCGTCGAGGTCGCGGCCATCGCCGAGGACCAGGCGCCCGCGCGGATGGTCTACGACCCCGGCCATCCCGACGCCGACGCCCGCGGCTACGTGGCGATGCCCAACGTCGACTCCGTCACCGAGATGGTCGACCTCATCTCCTCCTCCCGCGCCTACGAGGCCAACGTCACCGCGATGCAGGCCTCCAAGCAGATGTTCACCAAGACCCTGGACCTCCTGCGCTGATGCCGATCGATCCCTCCTTCGCGCTCTCGGGCGCCGAGTGGCAGATCCCCGGGGTCGGCGGGCCGTCCGGCCCGCAGCCGGCCGCGGGCGAGCAGCCCGGCGGCGGCTTCGGCTCGATGCTGGGCAAGTCGATCGAGTCGCTCACCGCGACGCAGAACGAGGCCGCCTCGGCCTCGCAGGCCTTGGCCACCGGGTCGGTCTCCGATCCCACGCAGGTCGTGATGGCGGTCGAGCGCGCCCGCCTCTCCATGCAGCTCGCCTCGCAGATCCGCACCAAGGGCGTCGAGGCAGTCCAGGACGTCTTCCACACCCAGGTCTGAAAGTAAATGCCGCCCTTCCTCGCGAACTTCTCCCAGCTTCCCGGCCGCTCCAAGGCCATCCTCGGCGCCACGGCCGTGGGCATCCTGCTGCTGATCTTCTTCATGCTGCGGATCGCCGGCGCGCCGTCCTACGCCACGCTGAGCTCGGGCCTGGACCCGGCCCAGACGGGCAAGCTCACCGCCGCGCTCGACGAGCAGGGCATCGGCTACGAGCTGCAGGCCAACGGCACGGCGCTCGCGGTGGAGAAGGCCGACGTGGCCAAGGCGCGGATCGCGCTGGCCGGCGCCGGCGTCACCGGCGGCGCGGGCAACGCGCCCGGCTTCGAGATCCTCAAGGACCAGAAGCTCGGCGCCTCCGACTTCCAGAACCGGGCGCTCTACCAGATGGCGCTGGAGGGCGAGATCACCAACGCCGTCAGCGCCGTGTCAGGCGTCACGGACCCCAAGGTGCAGCTCGTGCTGCCCGAGGACGACCTGTTCGTCGACGAGTCCAGCCCGGCCACGGCCTCGGTGGCGCTCGGCAACGCCGGCGACACGCTGGAGCCCGGCGCGGCGCGCGGCATCGCCCAGCTCGTGTCCTCGTCGGTCAAGGGCCTCAAGCCCGCCAGCGTGACCATCACCGACGTCAGCGGCCAGATCCTGTGGCCCGCCGGCGAGGGCGACGGGGCCGGCGGCGGTGCCGCCGGGTCCGCCAAGGCGGCCGCCGAGGGGCGCTACGCCCGCTCGATGGAGTCGCGCATCAACGCGATGCTCGACCGCACGCTCGGGCCGGGCAAGGCCGTCGTCCAGGTCCAGGCCGACCTCAACATGGACAAGACGACCAAGAACCAGCTCGTCTACGCCAAGCGCGGCGTGCCGCTGAAGGCCCAGGAGGAGACCGAGCGGCTGCGCGGCAGCGGCGCCGGGCGCGCCGGCGGGGCCGCCGGCACCGGCAGCAACATCCCGAGCTACTCCTCCGGCGGGGCCGGCGGCGGCGGCGACTCCAACTACCAGCGCAAGGCCGGCACCACGGAGTTCGGCGTCGACAAGACAGTCTCGAAGACCGACGTCGCCCAGGGCGCCGTCAACAAGCTGCAGGTGTCGCTGCTGCTCGACAAGTCGGTGGCCGCCGCGGGCGCGCAGGCCGGCAACGCCAAGGGCGTCCAGGCGATCCAGGACTCCGTGGCCGCCGCCGCCGGGCTCGACACCGCGCGAGGCGACACCATCACCGCCACCGAGCTGGCGTTCGCCAAGCCGCCGACGGCCAAGCCGCAGACCGGCCCGCTCCCGGCCGGCAGCCTCGCCCAGGCCAAGTGGGCGGCGCTCGGCCTCGGCACGCTGATCTTCCTGTTCTTCATGTGGCGCCACCTGCGCCGCCGCGAGCGCGACGCGCTCCCGCAGCCCGAGTGGCTCTCCCAGATCGACCAGCCCGTGTCGCTCGCGGCGCTGGAGGCGGGGGAGACCGCCGAGCTCGAGCCGCTGCCCGAGCGCGAGACCGAGCCGGGGCTCCTGCGCCTGGAGCAGCTGATGGAGCGCGAGCCCGAGAAGGTCGCCGCGCAGGTCCGCCAGTGGATGACCGAGGAGTAGGGCGATGAGCACCACCGAGGCATCGCTCGTCCCCGCCGCCGGGTTCGGCGCCGAGGTCGCCGCGCCGCGCACGTCGACCGCCGGCCTGCGCGGGGCGCAGAAGGCCGCCGTCCTCCTGCTCGCGCTGGGCGAGGAGAAGGCGGGCATGATCTTCAAGCACCTCTCGGAGTCCGAGGTCGAGGCGCTCTCGCTGGAGATCGCCAAGGCCCAGCGGGTCCCCACCGAGGTGGCCGTCGGCGTCGTGCACGAGGCCGTCGAGACCGTGCTCGCGCAGCAGTACATCGCCGAGGGCGGCGTCGAGTACGCGCGGGCGGTGCTCGAGCGCTCGGTCGGCCCGGACCGCGCCGAGGAGATCATCAACCGCCTCGCGGCGACGATCGAGCGCCGGCCGTTCGAGTTCCTGCGCCGCACGCCGCCCGAGCAGATCTACGTCTTCCTGCGCAACGAGGCGCCGCAGACCATCGCGCTCGTCGTCGCCAACCTGCACACGAACCTGGCCGCGCAGGTGCTCTGCCAGCTGCCGCCCGAGGAGCAGGCCGAGGTCGCCGCGCGGATCGCCACCATGAACGAGACGCGGCCCGAGGTCGTGCTGCGCGTCGAGGCCGTCATGCGCCAGAAGCTCTCCAACGTGCTGTCGCAGGACTACGCGGTCGCCGGCGGCGTCGCGGCGCTGGCCGACATCCTCAATCACTCCGACCGGCCGACCGAGCGCAACGTGCTCGACCAGCTCGCGATGGCCAACGCGGAGCTCGCCGAGGAGATCCGGCTGCTGCTGTTCACCTTCGAGGACGTCGTCAAGCTTGACGACCGCTCGATCCAGCTGGTCCTCAAGGAGGTCGACCAGAAGGACCTGGCGATCGCGCTGCGCGGGGTCTCCGAGGACGTCCGCGGCCGGATCTTCAAGAACATGTCCGAGCGCGGCGCCGAGCTGTTGCGCGAGGAGATCGAGTACCAGCCGCCGCAGCGCCGGCGCGTCATCGAGGAGGCGCAGGGCCGCATCGTCGGCATCGTGCGGCGCCTCGAGGAGGCCGGCGCGGTGACGATCTCGCGCGGCGCCGGCGGCGACGACGAGCTGATGTAGGCGATGGCCGAGTTCTCCTTCGTCCCGCTGGTCCCGCCCGCGCCCGCCCCGGAGCTGCAGGACCTCGACGCGCTGCTCGACGAGGCGCGCGCCGAGGCCGATGCCATCCGCGCGGCCGCGCACGCCGAGGGCCTGGCCGCCGGCCGGGCCCAGGCCCTGGAGGCCGTCGTGCCGGCCGTGGCCGCGCTGGAAGCGGCGGTCGCCGACGTCCGGGCGCGCGGCGACGCGGTGGCCGAGCGGCTGGAGGGCGAGGCGGTCGACCTGGCCTTCGCCGTCGCCGAGAAGATCCTCGCCGCCGCGGTGGCCGCGGAGCCCGAGACCGTCCTGGAGGCGATCCGCGGCGCGCTGCGCGGGATCGTCGAGCGCGAGCGCGTGACGCTGCTCGTCAACCCGGCCGATCTGGAGCTCGTGCGCGCCGCCGCCGCCGAGCTGCGCGCGTCGCTGGGCGGCATCGACCACTGCGAGGTGCAGGCCGAGCGGCGCGTCGGCCCGGGCGGCGCGGTCGTCCGCTACGCCGACGGGCAGGTCGACGCCCGCATGGAGACCAAGCTCGAGCGCGCCCGCGAGGTCGTGGCGGCCGCGCTCGTGCCGGCGATCCCATGAGCCTGTTCTTCGACGAAGCGCCGGGCGCCGCCGCGGAGCCGGGCCTCGCCGCCGCGGCCGACGCCGTCCGCGACGCCGACCTGCACCGCCGCCACGGCCGCGTCTGCGACCTGATCGGCCTGATCATCGAGGCCACGGGCCTGGAAGCCGAGGTCGGCGAGGTCTGCCACATCGACACCGGCCGCGGCCGCGAGGCGGTGCCGGCCGAGGTGGTCGGCTTCCGCGCCGGGCGCACGCTGCTGATGCCGCTGGGCGAGCCGCACGGCCTGGGGCCGGGCGCCACCGTCACCGCCACCGGCCACCCGTTCCGCGTGCCGGTCTCCGACGCGCTGCTCGGCCGGGCCATCGACGGCCTCGGGCGCCCGATGGACGGCCTCGGCGCCGTCGCGGCGCGCGCGACGCGGCCGGCCATCGCTTCGCCGCCCGATCCGCTGGAACGTCCGCGCATCACCGAGCGGGTCTCGCTCGGCGTCCGCGCGCTCGACGCGCTCGTCCCGTGCGGCCGCGGGCAGCGGCTCGGCATCTTCGCCGGGTCGGGCGTCGGCAAGTCGTCGCTGCTGGGGATGATCGCCCGCTCGACGTCGGCGCAGGTCAACGTCATCTGCCTGGTCGGCGAGCGTGGCCGCGAGGTCCGGGAGTTCATCGAGCGCGACCTCGGGCCGGAGGGCCTGGCGCGCTCCGTCGTGGTCGTCGCGACCTCCGATCAGCCGGCGCTCGTCCGCATCAAGGCGGCGTTCACCGCGACGACGATCGCCGAGCACTTCCGCGACCAGGGCGCCGACGTGATGCTGATGATGGACTCGGTGACGCGCTTCGCGATGGCCCAGCGCGAGGTCGGCCTGGCCATCGGCGAGCCGCCCGCGACGCGCGGCTACACCCCGTCGGTGTTCGCCTTGCTGCCGAAGTTGCTCGAGCGCTCGGGGACCGCGAAGACGGGGTCGATCACCGGCCTCTACACGGTCCTGGTCGACGGCGACGACATGAACGAGCCGATCGCCGACGCGGTCCGCTCGATCCTCGACGGCCACATCGTGCTCTCGCGCCACCTGGCGCACGCGGGCCACTACCCGGCGGTCGACGTGCTCGCGAGCGTGTCCCGGCTCGTCGGCGAGGTCACGTCGCCCGAGGCCCGCGACGCCGCGACGGAGATCCGCAAGCTGCTGGCCGCCTACCGCGACAAGGAGGACCTGATCGCGATCGGCGCCTACCAGGCGGGCAGCGACCCGGTCACCGACGCGGCGATCTCCGCGCGCCCGGCGATCCTGGAGTTCCTGCGCCAGCGCCAGGACGACCCGTCGAGCGCCGACGCCGCCGACGCGCTGATGGCGCAGCTCAGCGGCACGCCCGCCCCGGCCGCCGCGCCCCCGGGCATGGAGGCCGCCGCGCCGGCGGCGGGCGGCCAGCCGCTGCACTCGGCGATCCCGCCGCTGCACCTCGCGGCCTAGGCCGGCTCCGGCGCCGGCGCGCCAACGCATCCAGGCGTACGCGACGCCCTCGTAGTCGCAGATCCCGAAGGGCACAACTTCTGTGCGGTCTGGCGGTCCTTAGGTGACGATGCATCGAGCCATTCGAGTCCTTCTCGTCACCGGAGCGGCCATGCTGGTCGCGCCTGCGACAGGACTCGGGCAGACGCGGCTGGCCGCGTTGCACCGCGCCTCTCCAGTGTCGGTGTTCGGGCAAGCCACGGCCTGGTCGGAGCGCTCGGGCGGGCGGTTCCGGCTGGTCGTGCGGTCCGGCGGGCGTCGGGACGTGCTCAAGGGGGGTCGCGGCGTCCCGTTCGACGTCGACCTGGGGCCGGGCCCCGACGGGGCGCCTGTCGCGGTCTACTCGCGGTGTCGGCGCGAGCCTCGGACGACGCGCCATGCCGGCTGGCAGGGCGTCGACTGGGCGACGGGGCGCGGGTGTGACGTCTACCTCTGGCGTCCGGGCCGGCCCGAGCGCCGGCTGCGCGCGGCGCGGGCGGTGACCAGCGAGTTCCTGCCGGGGCGCGCCCTCGTGACCGGCCTTGACCTCCGCGGGGTGCGGTACGCGATCGGGTGGAACCGCCGGCTGGCCGGAGACCGTGGGGTGGTCAGCGAGATCCGCAGCGGGCGGGTCGGCGACGCCTCGACGGCGGTGGTCGACGCCGCGTACGCCGACGCGCGCTCGTCCGTATGGAGCGCGTCGCTGTCCGGCGACGAGGTCGTCTACCTGCGCGAGCTCGGCTCGTCCGTCGGGACGACCTACACGATCGTCGCTCGTACCTCGGCCGGCGAGCGCACGCTGCTGTCGACGGCGCAGCCGTTGTTCTCGGTGTCCGCCGACGGTCTGCGCGTGGTCCGCGCGACCGGTTACGGGCCCCTCCCGGAGGTGCCGTGCCCGCCGAGCGAGATCGACGGGCGCCCGCGGTGCGAGGTCCTCGAGCAGCGACGAACGATCGACCCGCGGCCACCTCCTGATGGTGGCGAGCGCCGCGGAGGCGCCGATAGCGTTCGGCCATGCCGCGAACGCTCCGGAGCCTCCTCGCCTGCCTGATGTGCACCCTCGCCGCGCCGGCCGCCGCGCACGCCGCCGGATGGGTCCCCGCCGTCGTCCAGCCGCCCGCGGAATGGCGCGCTGATGGGCCGGTGTTCGACCGGACGTTCGCCGCCGCGCCGGGCGGCCGGGCGTGGGCCGGGTGGAGCGAGAACGGAGATGTTCGCGTGTCGCGCCGGGAAGCCGGCGAGACCTTCGGTGCGCCGGAGCGCATCGGCGCCGGCGCGGAGCTGCCGCTCATGACCTTCGCCGCGCTGGGCGAGCACGGGCCGGCCGCGATCTGGAACGGCCCCGGCGGGCTCGCGTTCGCCGAGCCGGGTGCCGGCGGCCGCTACGCCGAGATCGCGGATCCGCCGTTCGCGGGAGCCGGCGAGCAGACGGTGCGGCTCGTGCGGCTCGCCGGCGGCGCGGTGCTCGCGGCATGGCCGCAGGCCGGCGAGGTGCGGACGAGCGTGCTGCAGGACGGCGCGTTCGGCCCGGTCACGGTTCACGGCGGGCCGGCGCCGAAGGTCGTGGACCTCGCGGTGCTCCCCCTCGGCGAGGGCGCGGTCCTGGTCTGGTCGGAGCGTTCGGAGGAGACCGGCGACGCCACGCTGCTGGCCCGCGAGCTGGCGGCCGACGGCGAGTGGGGCGCCGTGGTCCCGCTCGACGAGGAGGCCGGCGACGGGGCGGGCCGCTCCGCGCGCTTCGACGTGCTCGGGCTCGCGGCGCGCGCCGGCGGCGGCTGGACGCTCCTGACCGTCCGGTTCCGGCCGCCGGACGGTGGTCTCGGGACGCCGTGGCGGCTGGAGGTGCGCGACGGCGACGCCGCTGCGCGCGAGGTGGCGAGCGGGCGCAACGACGGCGAGCTCGGCGGTGCACCCGCGGGCGGCCTGGAAACCGACGGCGCGGGTGGCACGCTGCTGCACTGGCGGACGGTCGGGGCGGGGGACGACGCTCTGCAGACGGAATACCGTCCGGCCGGCGGCACGTGGTCCGAGCCGCGCACGCGGCCGGCCGAGACCGAGGTCCGGTTCGTCCCGCTCGGCGGGGACCTCCTCGCGTGGCTGATGCTCGACCCCGGCCAGACCCGCGCCACCGGCGGCGGCCCGGCCCGCGCCGGGGTGCTCGCCGACGACCCGCCCGCCGGGGCGCTGCGGCCGCGCACGTTCGCGGCCGACGGCGCCGGCCACGCCTTCCTGCAGTCGGACGGTGCGTTGCGCGTCCACGACGAGGGGTCGCCGGTCCTGGCGGATGTCCGCGTCCCGGGAGCGGGGACCGCCGGCCGGCCGCTCGCGCTCTCGGCCGCCGCGGCCGACGAGTGGAGCGCCGCCGGCGTCGAGTGGGACTTCGGCGACGGCGCGCGCGCCGCGGGCGCGGAGGTGTCGCACGCCTTCGCGGCCGCCGGCCGCTACACGGTCCGCGCGTCCGCGGTCGACGCCGCCGGCAACCGGACCACGGAGGTCCGCGTCGTCGACGTCGCGGCGGCCGGGCCGCCGGTCGCGGTCGGCGACGAGCGCGATCTGGTCGCGCCGGTGCTCGGCCGCGTCCGGATGTCCGGCACGCGCCGGGGGCGGCGGGTGACGGCCCGGGTGAGCCTCTCGGAAGGCGCGGCGGTCGAGCTGCGGCTCCAGCGCGCGCGCAAGGGCGTGCGCCGGGCGGGCCGCTGCCGCACGTCGCGCGCGGCGCGGCGGAAGGGCGGCCGCGGCTGCCGGCGCTTCGTCACCGTCGAGCGCGTCGACCTGTCCGCGGCCGCGGCCGGCGAGATCAAGCGCGCGCTCGGGGGCCGCCGGCTCGCGCGCGGCCGCTACCGCGTGGTGGTGGAGGCGCGCGACGCGGCGGGCAACGTCGCGCGGCGCACGGGACGGGTGTTCCGGCGCCGCTGAACGCCGACGATGCCCGTTGACGCGGTCGCTCAGCGCATGGGAGGCTCCGTCAATGAACATGCCTC
>DASVQH010000045.1:0-11015 GCA_036389195.1 Solirubrobacteraceae bacterium | reverse complement strand
CGCGCTCGACGTCCGGCCCGGCACGGTCGCCGACCGGCTGCTGCTCGCCGCCGGCGGCCGGGCGTGGTTGCGGCGACGGCTGCGGAGTGCCATCGCGCAGCTCGACGCGGACTGCCGCTGAGCGGCAGGTGGGCAGTCGGGCTCGGGACCGGGGACCTCCGTCATCTGCGCCGGGGTGAGGGTCGTCGACCCGATCGAGCGCGGGCGGCGATCACCTCCGGCGCAGGACCACCGGGACGCTGCTCTCGCGCGGGCGGCCCTGCGCGTCGGCCTCGCGCGCGGCCAGGCGGACGGGCAGCCGGCCGCGGCGCGCGAGCCGCCGCCGCGCGCGCGGCGAGAGCTCGACTCGCAGCCGTTGCGAGCGCCCGGCGCGCACGCGGTAGTGGCGGGCGCCGAGGATCTTCGCCCGCCGCGCGTTGCGCCGCGCGCCGCGCTCGACCGACAGCGTGCCCCGGCAGACCCGCCGCACGCCGAGCGGGCACGACACCCGCGCGCGCACGCGGGCCCTGCGGTCGAGCTTCCGGGAGAGCACGTGGACGCGCGTCAGCGGGTGCTCCCCGACCGGCGCCACGAGCAGGGTCTCGCAGTCGTCGGACGTCTGATCTTCGAGGTCCGCGGAGAACGCGTCGCGGCCGTTGCCGCACCGGACCGCATCGGCGTTGGCCGGGGGCGCGGCATCGACGAGGATGACCGAGTCGTTGCCCTCGTCGCCGAACGCCGAGTCCCGCTCGGGCGAGGCGTCGCGGAGGAGGTCGTTGCCCGGGCCCCCGACGAGCCGGTCGTTCTGCCCACCGCCGATGAGGGTGTCGGCTCCCCCGTTGCCGATCAGCGTGTTCTCCGCTCCGTCGCCCACGAGGCGGTCGTCTCCCCGGGTGCCGGCCACCGACTCGATGTCGGCGAGGACATCCCCGAGGTCGGTGCGGTGCCTCACGAGATCGACGGTCACGCGGCGGGCGGGGTCGACCGTGTCCACGATCAGGCGATCGTCGCGCCGGATCTTGTCGAACGCCACGCTGCTTCGACCGCGGGTGGCGTCGACCTGCGCGCGCTCGTCCGGCAGGTTGCTCGCCCCGCGCATGAGGATGCTTCCGCCGAGCTGATCGGGGTCGGCGTCGGCGTCGATCAGCTCGTCGGCGCCCACGCCGCCGAGCACCACGTCGGCTCCGGGCCCGCCGTCGAGCCGGTCGTCGCCCCCGTTGCCGCGAAGCTCGTTGACGCCGACGTCGCCGCTCAGCACGTCCGGCCCCGGCGTCCCGATCAGGTCCTCGAAGCCCAGGTAGGCGACGCCGCGGTCCTCGCCGCCCTCGCCCGCCGCGAGATCGAGGCCTCCCGGGGCGACCCGCCCGGAGGCGTCGAGGGTGTCCCGGCCCGCGCCGCCCTCGAGGCGCGCGCGCCCCGACGGCGGCAGCGCCAGCGTGTCGTCGTTCGGCGAGCCGATCACGCGCTCGACATCCGCCGCGACGTCGTCGTTCTCGCCAGGGGCACCGTCGCCGGGCTCCGCGCCGGGGGTGACCGCGACGCCGGCCGGCGAGCCGCCGTAGTCGACGGCGTCCTCTCCGTCGCCGCCGCCGTAGGCGTCGGCGCCTGGGCCGTTCGGAAAGGTGTCCGCCCCGCCGAGCCCTTTGAGGGTGTCGTTGCCGCCGTTGCCCGTGAGGGCGTTGGCGCCGTCGTCGCCGATCAGCGTGTCGTCGCCCTCGCCGCCGGACACGTTCTCGATGTCGCTGACCACGTCGTTGAAGCTGCCCGTGCGATCGACGAGCGAGACCGCCACCGGCAGCGCGGAGGCGACGCGCAGCGTATCCACCCCGTCGGCGCCATCGAACACGTCGCGCGGCGTGTCCTGCGGCCGCGTCGCCCCGTCCTCCAACCGGCCGGCGGCGAGGAACGTGTCGTCGCCACCGATGCCGTCGTACTCGTTGGGCGACCTCGAGGCCGCGGAGTCGTCGAACGAGTCGTCCGCCCCGCTGCCCTCGACGATCTGCGCGCTCACGTCGTCGCCCTCCCCGGGAGCGCCGTCATCCGCACCGAAGCCTGGCGAGATCGCGACGCCCGCCGTGCGGTGCTTGTAGGTCACGAGGTCGCCGTCGCCGAACCTCAGCACGTTCGGCCCGGTGTCGAGGCCGACGTCGGCCGTGTCCGGCCCGGGTGACCCGGCAAGATCCTCCAGGTCCCGCCAGGTGTCGCCGGAGTCGACCTCGGTTCCAGATCCCGGCGAGCTCAGGCGGACGCTGACGCCGGCCGGATCGTTCAAGCGCAGTTCGTCGTGGGCGCCGGGACCCCCGTCGATGAAGACCGGGACCGGGCCCGAAGTCGTGAACCGGTCGTTGCCGGCGAGCCCCTCGAGCCGCTGCTGGGCGGGGCCCGAGCTGATCAGCTCGTCGTCGGCCGGCGTGCCGCGGAGCACCGCGATTCCCGCGGGGATCAGCTCTCCGTCGAGGTTTCCCGCAGGGTCGCTCCCGCCGATCCGGCCACCGACCTGGCGCCCGTCGTCGTAGGAGATGGTGTCCCCGTCGCCGCCGCCGGCGAACGTGTCCATACCGGCGCCGCCGATCAGCTCGTCGCTCCCCGCGCCGCCGTCAAGCATCTCGCCGGCCGCCGAGCCGATCAGGACGTCGTCACCCGGGCTGCCGAGGAGCAGCTCGAGCCCCGAGCCGAGGTCGTCGCGCTCGCCCAGCGCGCCGTCGTTGCCGGCGCCGTCGAGGGTCAGCGAGACCCCCATGCCGATCCGCCCGGCGTAGCTGACGAGGTCGCGACCGTCGCCCCCGGTGATCGTGTCACCCGACCCCGGACGCAGGCCCACCTCCAAGCGGTCGTCCCCATCGCCGCCGTCGGCCGTGATGGCCCCGAAGCCGATCCCCTCGGCGACGAGGCGGTCCGCGCCCGGCCCGCCGAGGAGGGTGGCGGCGGTGTCGGCCGTCCAGGTGATCGTGTCGTCGCCGGCGCCCGCGCTGACCATCGCGGAGGCGAAGGGCGCCGCCCCGCGGAGCGTCTCGGACGCGGCGCCCAGATTCGCCGCCAGCGCGGTGCTCGCCGTCGTCGGGCAGCTCGCGCCTTCCGGGGAGGACGAGCAGCCCTCGCCCGCGTCGGCGCCGACGACCTCGGTGCCGCCGCTGACCGGCCGGAGCTCCAGGTCGGCGGGTGCGCCGTCGCCCGTCACGGTCAGCGTGTCGCCCGCCATGGTGGCCACGGGCCGCGCCTGCGCCGGCCCGCCCCACGCCACCGTGACGACCAGGGCGATCGCTGCGCACGCCGTCCTGCCAGACCTGCGGACCATCGTGCCCTCCGTCTGTCGCTCCGGGCGGTGCTCCGCCTTCGAGCGACCCTATGCGGCGGCGCGGGAGCGACGCAAGTGGTGAGGCTCCGTGGACCGTCCCAGCGGACTTCAGCTGAGCGGCGCCATCGCGGCCCCGGTCGGCCGCGACCAGTAGACGACGTTCCCGGTGCGGCTGATCGCCAGCGACGTGGCGGTGATCGCATCCGGGCCCGACAGGGTGGTGCTCAGGTCGAGCGTCGTGCTGCCGGTTCGATCGAACCGGTGGACCTCGACGCGGCCGGCGGTGGCGCTCGAGCCGACGCAGATCCAGGCGAACTGGCGGGACGGCGTGACGGCGAGGCTGGGGAACGACACGGTCGCGTCGGGGATCTGGTCGCAGCCCTGGCCGCCGAACGCCACCGGGCGCCCGGTCCGGGCGTCGAGGAGCGCGAGCGTCTGGGACGCGAACGTCCCGGCCGCGCTCTTGGGGAGGCGCCCGAGCGCGTAGGCCGCGTACCGGCCGCCGACCGACAGCGACACGACCTCGTTGCCGCCGCTCCCGGCGACGGCGCCGAGCCGTGTCTTGCGGCCGTTGCGCAGCGAGCATGCGACGACGTCGTCGCGCCGCCGGTAGACCCGCACTCCCTCCGACGCCTGCAGGGTGACCGCCTTGCGCGGATAGCACTTCAAGGCGGGGCGCCGCCGGCGGGCGTCGGCGCCCGACGCCATGGCGGCCCACGCGGTGGTGAGCACCAGCATCCCGACGACCCAACGGTGTGCGCGCATACCGCTGAGAACGGACGAGCGGCGCCGAGTTGCGGAAGTGCCGCGGTCTACGGGCTGCCAGCGGGCTCGTAGAGGCGTGCGGCGATGCGGCGCGCCTTCTCGACCAGTTCCGGCGGCTCGAGGACGGTGAGATCGGCGTCGAGCGTGGCCATCCACACCAGGAACTCGGTGCTCCAGCCGCCGGTGGTGGTCACCACGCAGGCGTCCGGGCCGTCCGGGGCGACGGTCACGTACCGGGCGGGCACGCGGGCGGCGACCACCTCGGCGGGCGCGCCCAGCCGGACCCGCCCGGGAACGACGTCGCCCACGCCGCCGCGGATCGACTGCTTGACGAACGCCGCGGGGTCGCCCCCGGGGACCTCGCGGCGGCGGCCGCGGGCGCCGGTGCGCGGGCGGCCGGTGAGGCGATCGACGCGGAACGTGCGCCAGCCGTCGCGGCCGAGGTCGTAGGCGACGAGGTACCAGCGCCATCCCGTGTGGACGACGGCCGCGGGCTCCACCTCGCGGGAGGTCGGCTCGCCGCCTTTGGACGTGTAGTCGAAGCGCAGCCGGACACCGTCGCGGCAGGCGCCGGCGAGCAGCGCGAGGTCGCCGGCGTCGATCCGGGGGCCGTCGGCGCGGAAGGTCGAGGTGGCGTCGCTGAGGGCGCGCACCCGCTCGCGCAGGCGGTCCGGGAGGATCTGCTCCAGCTTGGTCAACGCGCGGACGGAGTACTCCTCGATGCCCGCGATCGAGCCCGAGGCGGCGCTGCGCAGCCCGACGGCGACGGCGATCGCCTCCGCGTCGTCCAGCAGCAGCGGCGGCATCTGCGCGCCCGCGCCGAGGCGGTACCCGCCGGCGACCCCCGGCGCGGCCTCGATGGGATACCCGAGGTCGCGCAGCTTCTCGACGTCGCGGCGGATCGTGCGCGGCCCGACCTCGAGCCGCTCGGCCAGCTCCGGACCCGGCCACTCGCGGCGCTGCTGCAGCAGCGACAGGAGCGACAGGAGACGCGCCGAGGTCTGAACCACGCGTGGATCATCGCAGGACATGCGGTCAGGACCTGACCGCATGCCGGTGAACGAGGACCGAAGCTGACCTCGATGGGCGCGACGATGCTTGTCATGGCCACCCAAGCAGCGGCGCTCGACGCCGCCCTCCCGTCCCGTCGGACCCTCGAGCCCGAGCCCGCCGCCCGCCGCGGCGTCTGGCTCGGCTTCCTCGTCGTCCTCGCCGCGTCCGTCATGGACCTGCTCGACTCCACGATCGCCCAGACGGCGGCGCCCGCCATCCGCAGCGACCTCGCGGGCAGCTACGCCGACCTGGAGTGGATCACGGCCGCCTACACCCTCGCCATGTTCGCGGGCCTCCTGATCGGCGGCCGCCTCGGGGACATCTTCGGCCGCCGGCGGGTGCTGCTGGCCGGCATGGGCGGCTTCGTGGCCGCGTCCGTCCTCTGCGCGTTCGCGCCGAGCGCGAGCTTCCTGATCGCCTGCCGCGCGCTGCAGGGCGCGGTCGGCGCGATCATGATCCCGCAGGGCTTCGGGCTGATCCGCGAGCTGTTCGGCGACGCCGGACAGCGCAAGGCGTTCGCCGTCTTCGGCCCGGTGATGGGCCTGTCCGCGGTGGCCGGCCCCGTGATCGGCGGCGCGCTCGTCGATCTCGACCTGCTGGGCACCGGGTGGCGCTCGATCTTCCTGGTCAACCTCCCGCTCGGGCTGATCGCGATGGGCGTCGGCGTCCGGTACCTGCCGCGCACCGCCCCGGCGACGCCGGGCGAGCGCATCGACGTCCTCAGCGCCGTCATGGCGACCGCGGGCGGCTTCGCGCTCGTCTACCCCATCGTGCAGGGCCGGGAGCTCGGCTGGCCCGCCTGGGCGTTCGCGCTGCTGGCCGCCGGCGCCGTGGCGCTCGCGCTCTTCGGGCGTCGCCAGGGCCGCCTCGCGAGCGGCGCACGCGCCGGCCGCTCGCCGCTCGTCGATCCGTCGGTGCTCCACCGGCGCGCGTACGTCGGCGGCCTCGCCCTCGTCCTCTGCTTCATCGGCGCCATGGGCGGGATGGTCCTGGTCTTCAACGTGATGCTCCAGGCCGGCTTCGGCTTCAGCCCGCTCGACTGCGGGATCGCGACCGTCGCCATCCCGGTCGCGGCGATCTTCGGGTCGATCACCTCGTCGGCCACCCTGGAGCGGCTGGGCCGGACGACGATCCACATCGGGACCGCGACCATGGGCACCGGGCTGCTGATCGCCGACCTCGTCCTGCGCAGCCGCGGCGGTGACCTGAGCGCCTGGGATCTCGCCGCGCCGATGGCGGTGGCCGGGTTCGGCATGGGCATGGTCTTCGTCCCGATGTTCGACGTCATCCTGGCCGGCGTCGAGCCGCGCCAGCTCGGCTCCGCGTCGGGGCTGCTCGAGGCGGTCCAGCAGCTCGGGATGTCACTCGGCATCGCGGTGGTGGGGACGGTGCTGTTCGGTGCGCTCGGCGGCGGTGCCGGCCCGGCGGCCTTCGCCCGCTCCGCCGACCGCGCGCTGCTCGTCGCCGTCGGCTTCCTCGTGGCCGCCTTCGCGGTCACGTGGTGGCTGCCGCGGCACGTGCGCGACGCCACCGTTCCGGTACCTGCGAGCATCGAGCCGTGACCAGCATCCAGCCCGAGCTGTGGCTCGACCGCGCAGGCGAGGCGGTGGCCTTCTACGAGGCCGCGTTCGGCGCCCGGACGCTGCACCGCGTCGGTAACGGTGACGACATCGTGGCGCAGCTGGCGGTGGGTGACGCGGCGTTCTGGGTGGGTGCGGCGTCGCCGGACGACGGTCGCTTCAGCCCCGCGGCAATCGGAGGCGCGACCGGCCGCACGCTCCTGGTCGTCGACGACCCGGCCGCGGTCATGCGACGCGCGGTCGAGGCCGGAGCCCACGAGCTCGCGCCGGCCAGCCAGCAGCACGGATGGCTGCTGGGTCGGGTTCGCGACCCGTTCGGCCACGAGTGGGAGATCGGCGCAGTGCTCGCGTAGCGCTTGTCAGCGCGGCAGGTTCGCGCGGTACAGCGTCGGCTGTCCGGCGGCGGCCGTGCCTACGACGAAGATGGAGCGGCGCGAGAGCGCGAAGCCGCCGGTCATCGCTGCGACGCACGGGGCGGCACAGTCGGCGCGCGGGGCGGGCGCGCTCGAGGTCGAGCACGCGAGCTTGCGCCGAATCGGTCCCGCCGAATGTCGATCCGAACTGACCGCCGCTGGTGGGAGTCCTATCTGCCTCGAACGTGGCTACACACCGGACGGCACCGCCCTCATACCGATCGAGAGGAATCCGTAGTGCGCGAGAGCGGATGTCCGGGATGGGCGGTCCCGGGCTCGAACCGGGGACCTCCTGCTTGTAAGGCAGGCGCTCTGACCAGCTGAGCTAACCGCCCCGGTCCACGGGCCGCGATACCCCCAGGGGGACTCGAACCCCCCCTACGAGCGTGAAAGGCTCGCGTGCTAACCGCTACACCATGGGGGCACTGCGCCGCTAAGTGTACGGTCGCGGGCGCGGGTGGCCTGCGGGCGATGCGCCCCCTGGGGATCGAACCCAGACCGCCGGATTAAAAGTCCGGAACTCTGCCGATTGAGTTAGAGGCGCCGCGGGAAAAGTGTGGCATGGACCTGCTTCCGGTCTAAGCTGGCGCGATGAGCCAAGTCGATGTCGCCCCGGGCCGGCGCCGCAGACGCTCGGCCGAGGAGGCGGAGCGAGAGATCATCGAGGCCGCGGAGGGGCTGCTGCGGGAGCGGCCGTTCCGTGAGCTGACGGTCGACGAGGTGATGCGGCGCACCGGCCTCTCACGGCCCTCGTTCTACGTGCACTTCCGCGACCGGCACGCCCTCGTGCTGCGGGTGGTGCAGCACATCGAGGGCGAGCTCTTCACGATGTCGGATCGCTGGTACAAGGGCTCCGGCGACGGGCCGTCGCTCGTGCGCGAGGCGCTCGAGGGCGTCGTCGCGGTGTACGAGCGCCACGGCCACGTGCTGCGGGCGCTCTCCGACGCGGCGTCCGACCACCCCGAGGTGGAGCTCGCCTACGGGACGCTGGTGGAGAGCTTCGTGGCGGCGACGTGCGCGCACATCGAGGAGGAGATCGGGCAGGGCGAGATCACCGGGATCAGCAACCCGCGCGAGGTGGCGCGGGCGCTCGTGCGGCTGAACGAGGGCTACCTCGGCGCGACGCTCGGCCGGCGCGACCGCGGGCCGGAGGTGCCGATCGCCGAGGTGACCGACACGCTCGCGGCCGTGTGGTGCCGCACGCTGTACGGGCGGACGTAGCCCGCGCGCCTCTAGTCGAGCGCGCGCGACAGGAAGACGCCGAGCAGGGCCGAGCCGCCGGCCAGGGCGGCGAGCATCGCGACGCCGCCGGCGGGGAGCTCGTCGCGGGCGCGCAGCGTGGCGATGAGGTCGGTCGCGTCGGCGAGCACGCCGGCCGCGATCCACGGGCGCGCGCCGAAGCCCGCGCCGACGGCGCGGGCCGTGCCGAGGCCGATGCCGAGGTCGCGCGCGCCCATCGCGGCGGCGACGACGGCGGTCGGCGCCTGGCTCGCGGCGCGGGCGCCGAGCCACGGCGCGGCGGTGCGCCGGGGCGCCGCGGCGAGCGCTCCGCCGAGCACGATGCGCCCGAGGGCCTGGGCGCGGGCGAGGTCGCGTGGAGTCGGCATGCGCGGAGGCTATCGCGGTCGGCAGGCGAACGTGTGTTCTGCCGCGCGGCCGGGTAGCCCGAGGCCATGGCGAACCAGAACGACGATCAGCTGCAGGGCTCCAACGTCGAGAAGGACCCGGACACCTGGGTCACCGGCGACGAGCCGATGACCGGAGCGCAGAAGTCCTACCTCAAGACGCTCTCCGACCAGGCCGGCGAGGAGTTCGACGAGTCGATCTCCAAGGCGGACGCGTCGAAGCGCATCGACGAGCTGCAGGAGAAGACCGGGCGCGGCGCCGCGTAGGTGGGCGCCGGGCGCGTAGTCGGGTTTCGCCCGGCCCGACTTCGCTGACGCTCGTCGTCTGGGCGACGTCACCTAGTGCTTGAAGTGGCGGCGGTGCGTGAAGACCATCGAGATCCCGGCCGCGTCGGCGGCCTCGACGACCTCGTGGTCGCGCACCGACCCGCCCGGCTGGATGATCGCGGTGATCCCCGCTTCGACCGCCAGCTGGGGGCCGTCGGAGAACGGGAAGAAGGCATCCGAGGCCAGCGCGGCGCCCTGCAGGTCGGCGCCCGTCGCCTGCGCCTTCTCGATCGCCAGCCGCACGGAGTCCACCCGGCTCATCTGGCCGGCGCCGATGCCGATCGACGCCAGGTCGTGCGAGAGGACGATCGCGTTGGAGCGCACGTGCTTGCAGACCTTCCAGGCGAACAGCATCTCGCCCCACTCCTTCTCGGACGGCTTGCGCTCGGTGACGACCTCCATCTCCGTGCGGTCCTCGTAGTCCATGTCGCGGTCCTGGACGAGGACGCCGCCCATGACCCGCTTGATGTCGCGCTCCGTGAAGTTGAGCCGCCGGCGCTCGTTGTCCTCGAGGATCCGGAGGTTCTTCTTCTCGGTCAGGACCTCGAGCGCCTCCTCGGTGAAGTGGGGCGCGAAGACCGCCTCGGCGAACTGCTTGGCGAGCGCCTCGGCGAGCGGCCCGTCGACCGACCGGTTGACGCAGATGATCCCGCCGAACGCGCTGAGCGGATCGCACGCGAACGCCTTCTGGTACGCCTCGATCGCCGACGCGCCGACCGCGCACCCGCACGGGTTGTTGTGCTTGATGATCGCGCACGCCGGCAGCTCGAACTCCTGCACCAGCATGCGCGCGGCGTTGAGATCGAGGACGTTGTTGAACGACAGCTCCTTGCCGTGGATCTGCCGCACCATCGAGAGGACGTGCATGCGGGCGCCGACCTGCGAGTAGTAGGCGGCGCGCTGGTGGGGGTTCTCGCCGTAGGAGAGGTCGACGACCTTCTCGTACGCGCTCATCAGGACGTCGGGGAAGTCCTCGGTCCGCTCGGCGTACCAGCGGGCGATCGCCGAGTCGTAGCGGGCGGTGTAGGCGAACGCCTCGCCGGCGAGGTTGGTGCGGGTGGCCATCGACAGGTGGCCGTCGAGGTCGCGCAGCTCCTGCACGATCGCGTCGTAGCTCTCGGGCTTGACGACGACGGCCGAGAACGCGGCGTTCTTGGCCGCGGCGCGGATCATCGTCGGGCCGCCGATGTCGATGTTCTCGACGATCTCGTGGTCGGTGGCGCCGCGCCGGGCCGCCGTGCGCTCGAACGGGTAGAGGTTCACGCACACGAGGTCGACGAACTCGATCCCGTGCTCCTCGGCCGCGACCATGTGCGCGGGCTCGTCGCGGCGGGCGAGCAGGCCGGCGTAGAGCTTGGGATGCAGCGTCTTGACCCGGCCGTCCATGATCTCCGGGAAGCCGGTGAAGTCCTCGATCGAGCGGACCTCGAGCCCGGCCTCGACGAGCTCGCGGGCCGTTCCGCCGGTCGACACGAGCTCGATGCCGAGCTCGGCCAGGCCGCGGGCGAAGTCGGCGATGCCCCGCTTGTCGGAGACCGAGAGCAGCGCGCGCCGGATGCGGACGTCACCGGGCTGGGTCATCGCGGGCGGACGATAACCGTTCAGCCGCGACGAGGACGCGGCGCGGGTGGTCGGGGTCGAAGCGCACGGCGTCGCGGGCGATCAGCGCGACGGCCTCGCACAGCAGCGCGTGCTCGAGCGGCTGCAGCGCGGCATGGACCTCCTCGGCGGTCCGGGCGTCGGGGAGCTCGATCGCGCGCTGGAGGATGATGCGGCCGGAGTCGACCCCCTCGTCGACGAAGTGGACCGTCACCCCGAAGACCTTGACCCCGTAGTCGAGCGCCTGCTGGATGACCCGGAGGCCGGGGAAGGCCGGCAGGAGCGCCGGGTGGACGTTGATCACGCGGTCGGGAAAGCGCCCGAGGAAGCCCGGCGTGACGAGCTGCATGTAGCCGGCGAGGACCACGAGCTCCACGCC
>DASVQH010000044.1:0-2851 GCA_036389195.1 Solirubrobacteraceae bacterium | reverse complement strand
CGCTCGAGTTGAAGAGCGTTCCGTTGGCGTTGACCTGGGCGAACAGCACGCCGACATCCTCGTTCGAGAGCCCGAAGTCGACCACCTCGTCGCCGTCGACCGAGTTCATGGCGAGGTCGAAGGTGGTGATGGTGTTGTCCTTGATGTCGGTGTCGCCGTTCAGCTGCGAGACGTCGTCGGGGCCGATGGTGTCGTTGAGGACGTCCGCGCCGGTGAGGCTCTCGTCGGTGATCTCCTTGCCCGCGAGGCTCTCGTCGTCGATGTCCGTGCCGTCGAGACCGCTGATGCGACCCGAGCTGAGCGACTCGGCCTGGATGTCGTAGGAGTTCAGCGAGTAGTTCTTGACGTCCGTGCCCTTGATCTCGCCGTTCTTGACGTCGACCGACTGGATCGACTCGTCGATGATGTCGGAGCTGCCGATGGTGTTGGCGGCGTAGGCGCCGCCGGTGCCGAGCGCCAGGGTCACGGCGAGCGTCGACATCACGTTGGCGTAGGTCAGGTTCCGTCTAAAGCGTTTGAGCATGCTCACCAAACGCGTCGGCGAGGCCCAGACTTGCGTGCTGCGGGCGAAAGAGCGGCGGACGAGGTTCGAACTCGCGACCCTCAGCTTGGGAAGATACCCCCGACTGCTCTAGCGTGCGCTAAAAGTCATGCTGAGCAGGGAAAGCGCGCGCTGTACTCAACCGCCGATCAAGCGTCCGGCGGGCGCCGTGTTCGGCAGGTGTTCGGGGCGCCCATCGGCGCCGTGGCCGCCGCGGGGAGCCTCGATCGCCCTCCGACCGTCGCGCCGTGCGCTCCCCGGCGACCACCCGCCGGACACCCCGCGGAGTCCCCCCACATTCCGGGGCGATGGGAAATCGACCCCTGCGGACGCCCGAGAGCCCCCCGGAGAGGCCCCGAAGGCCCTTCGAGCGTCCTACGGCACGAGCGGCGGTCATCGACCGGCGAGATCGGCCCGGAGAAGCGGCCGGCGTCTTTTGAGAGGCGATCGGCTGCCGAACACCCCGCGCCGGTCGGCGCGCAAAAAACAACGCCTCAGATCGACCTGAGCAGCAATGACAACCGACTCTCACGGTTAGGCGGATGCTCGCCGGTCCGTCCGGCGGGCCTGGCAGCGTCTCCCGGCGGTAGTTCGGCACGGATAGGCCCGAGTCGTCCGAGGGTTCCCTCGCAGCACGGACGACGGACATACCGGGCAACGAGGGCAGCCGCGACCGAACCGCCTCCTCCCGGTGGTCTGGCGGGCGGAGCGTCGAGCGGCGCGCCATGGGCTCCCATCCTGGGTGGGGGGAGCAGCTTGGCTCGCCGAAAGCTCAGCGCTCGCCCGCCGGTACCCGCCGCCGAGAGCCCGCCGGGCACGCGGCCCAGGTCGGCGACACCCGTCGCCGGAGCGAGCGACCGCACCGTCCCGAGGCGGGGTCCGAATCGACGACCCCTGCCCCGAAACACAAAGGACCACGATCTATGTCGACCGTGAACAAGCGCGTCGAGCTGCGCCAGCAGCGCGAGCGGCGCGCCGACCTGCTCGAGAAGATGGACAAGCTGCACCGCAAGGCGAGCGACCGGCCCGAGGGCCAGCGCTCGTTTCACCCCGACGAGCAGAAGCGCTGGGACGAGGCCGACGCGGAGGTCTACCGCGTCGACGCCCAGATCGCGGCGCTCGAGGCCGAGCTCCGCGCCGGCGACCCCGACCCGGCCGCCACCGAGATGCGAGCGCGCATCCTCGGCGGTGAGGAAGGGCGCTCCGGCGCCGGCGAGCGCGACGACGACGCCCGCGGCGGCGGTCTCGGCGATCGCCGGCCGCTGCTCAGCCGCGACCAGCGGATCGCCGATCGCATTGGCGGCGGCGCGCGGGACATCAACCTCGGCGGCGCGCTCCGCGGCATGATCACCGGCAACTGGGACGGCGCCGAGGCCGAGCAGCGGGCGCTGGCGTCGACGACGATCGGCGCCGGCGGCGCCCTGGTCCCGACCCCGCTGGCCGCGTTCGTCATCGACCGAGCTCGCCAGTCGGCCCGCGTCATGGAGGCTGGCGCCCAGAGCGTCCTCATGGAGAGCGAGACGCTGAAGATCCCGCGACTCCTCGAAGACCCGCAGGGCGCCTGGCGCAACCAGAACGAGCTGGTCGCGGAGGACGACGCCGTCTTCGACCAGGTCGAGCTGAAGGCCAAGACGCTCGCCGTGCTCATCCGCATCCCGTGGGAGCTCGGGCAGGACATGACCCCCGAGGCCGCGGCGATCATCGAGAGCGCCCTGATCCGGTCGCTGGCGCTCGAGCTCGACCGCGCCGCGCTGCGTGGCACCGGCGAGCAGGTCGAGACGGTCGTCGGGCCGAACACGATCGTCGGCGAGGAGCCGCGCGGCGTGCTCAACCAGGACGGCGTGACGGTCCAGTCGCTCGGCGTGAACGGCGCGAGCCTCGATGCCGGCCGCTACGGCGTCCTGCTCAACGGCGTGGGCGCCGTCTGGGCGCGGAACCACCAGCCGAACGCGCAGATCTACTCGACGCGCACAGCGCTCGCGATCGGCGGGTGGACCGCCACCGATGGGCAGCCCCTGCAGCCGCCGCCCGCGCTCGCCGACGTCAAGCAGCTCCCGACCAACCAGATCCCGAACGACCTGGAGCACGGGACCTCCGACGACACGAGCGAGATCTACACCGGCGACTGGTCGCAGATGCTGATCGGCTTCCGGCCTCAGCTCGGGATCGCGGTCGTCAAGCTCGACCAGACGTTCGCCACGCGCATGCAGACCGGCCTCCTGGCCTACCTGCGCGCCGACGTCGCGCTCGCCCACGCCGGCGCCTTCGCCGTCACCACCGGCGTCCGCCCGTAGCCCCAGGGGGGTGGGC
>DASVQH010000043.1:0-16462 GCA_036389195.1 Solirubrobacteraceae bacterium | reverse complement strand
GCTCGTCGGCGTCGGCTTCGGCCTGGTCCTGACCAGCCCGCTGCAGCGCGCCCGCCGCACCGCCGAGCTCGCGGGCCTGGATGCCGCCGTCGACGACGACCTCCGCGAGTGGGACTACGGCGCCTACGAGGGTCGCACGACGGCGGAGATCCGCGAGGACCGGCCGGGCTGGGACCTGTGGCGCGACGGCTGCCCGGACGGCGAGGACGCCGCGGCGGTGGGCGCGCGCGCCGACCGCGTCATCGCGCGGGTGCTCGACGCCCGTCCCGAGACGGCGGCGCTGGTCGCGCACAGCCACCTGCTGCGCACGCTCGCCGCGCGCTGGATCGAGCTCGCGCCCTCAGCCGGCGCGCGGCTGGTCCTCGGCACCGCGGCGCTCTGCGAGCTGGGCTTCGAGCGCGAGCGCCGCGTCATCCTGCGCTGGAACGACACGAGCCATGTCGGCCAGCCATGACTCCTTGGCCGCCTTGCCCAGCCCCTTGACGCGGGCCTCCTCGCGGCGCGCCGCGGTGTAGTCGGGCTGGGGGACGGCGAGCGCCAGCGCGAGCGGCCGCCGCGAGGCGGTGTAGCGGCTGGCGCGCCCGGCGGCGTGGGCGCGCAGGCGGCGCGTCAGGTCGTTCGTCCACCCGCAGTACAGCGAGCCGTCGCGGCAGCGCAGGAGGTAGACCCAGGCGGCGGGGGCGGCGTCGGCCACCCGCGGGACTCTATGCCGCTATGCCGCGACGGCGGCGAGCGCGGTCCGCGGCGCGAGCTCCGGATGCTCGAGCAGATCCACTTCCTCGGGCTCCGCCGGCGTCCCGTCGGCGGCGTAGCCGACCCGCACGAGCGGCTTGTCGAGGTGGCCGCTCGGGCACGAGATCACGACGCCGCGCCGGCCGTCGGCCAGCTCGATCTCGTCGCCGGGCGGCCACGGCGCCACCACCTGGTTGAAGAAGCCGACCACCTCGGCGTCGAACTGCGTGCCCGCGCCCTGGTTGACGATCTCGTGGCCGACGTGCTGGGCGGCCGCCGGCTTGTAGGGCCGCTCGCTGGTCACCGCGTCGAAGACGTCGGCCACCGCGGCGATGCGGGCGAAGTGGGGGATCTTCGCGCCGACCAGGCCCTGCGGGTACCCCTGGCCGTCCCAGCGCTCGTGGTGGGAGCGGACCACGGCCTTGATGAGCGGCGAGATCGTGTCGCTCGACAGCAGCTCGAGCCCGATCGTCGGGTGCCGGCGGACCATCTCCCACTCGTCGGCGTCGAGCTTGCCGGGCTTGTTGAGGACGTCGATGGGGATCGCCATCTTGCCGACGTCGTGGAGCATCAGGCCGACCCCGAGCTTGGCCAGCCACTGCTCCTGGCGGTCGAACACGCGGTGGCCGCGGAAGTCGACGCGGCCGTTCTCGTCGAACAGCCGCTTGGCGATCATCAGGCCGACGGCGCAGACGTCGATCGAGTGCTGCAGCGTGTAGGCGTCGGCGGCGGCGAGGTCGGAGAGGGCCACGACGGCCTGGCCGGAGCCGGCGATCTCGTCGGCGATCAGCGCGGCGACGCGGGTGAGCTCGTCGACGGCCTGCGACGTCATCCGCGTCCCCGGCGGCGCGCCGGCCGGCAGGCCCTTGAAGGCCTGGCTGAGCGCGTGGGTCGCCTGCGCGCGCGTCTTCTCGCTGAGCGCCGGCGTGACCTCGATGTCGGCGGAGAGCGCGTCCTTGACGTAGACGGCGTTGAACCCGCCCTCCAGCAGCGCCTGCTTGTAGCGCTGGGTGATCTGGACGCCCTCGCGCAGCAGCGCGCGGTCGCGCGCGCTGCCGATCAGGACGTCGCGCGCGAGAACCGCGCCGACCTCCAGTCGCCGAGTGGCCACAAGTCGCATGTTCCTGAGTAGATCGTCACCCGCTCTGCCCGGCTTGAGGTCGCGGAGGCGCGGTACGGCTCGTCCATGTGTCCAAACCTGGCCGGGATCCTCACCGACGCAGACGCCGCCTGGGGGGAGGGCGTGTCGCTTCGTGGACCGCCCAGGTACCCAGAACGACACAGACCACGTGCGGGGAGCCTTGTGTCGTCTGGTGCCCCACCGCCCACTCGGGAGATCAATCCGCCTGGGTAGCGCGCGCCCGCAGCAGAGCGTCCGTCTGCACCCCCACCAGGAACGTGATCGACGAGACGTACAGGTAGCCCAGCAACACGACCACCGTGGCCAGCGCGCCGAAGATCGACGCGTAGGACGCGATGTGGGTCAGGTAGAAGAGGAAGGCGATCGAGACCGCGATCCACGAACCGACGACGATGATCGCCCCCACGCTCACCCACCCGAGCGACTGGGGGCGGTCGGGCCCGTAGCGGACGAGCAGGCCGACGGCGAGGATCAGGAGGGCGATCGCCACCGCCCAGCGGACGATCCCCAGCAGCACGGCGACCACCGCCGGCGGGTCGCCGTAGGCCAGCGGCGCGAGGTGGATGACCGCGACGGCGGCCAGCACGAGCACCAGCGTGGCGATCGCCAGGAGCACCGAGCGGACCTGGCGGGCGAGCCACGGGCGCTCGTCCTCGGTCTCGTGCACGCGGTTGAGCGCCTCCATCGCCGCGCGGATCGCGCCCGACAGCTGGTAGACGGCCAGCGCGGCGCCGAGCGTGACCCAGAAGACCTGCTTGGAGGTCAGGACCTTGCCGACCGTGTCGTCGATCACCGCCAGGGCGGGGATCGACACCGAGTCGACCAGCTCGGGGCGGATGTCCTTCTCCCAGATCTCCGTCAGGCTGAGGAAGCCCATCAGGCCGAGGAGGAACAGCGCCAGCGGGACGACGGCGGTGAGCACCTGGAACGAGATCGCGCTCGCGTAGAGCAGCAGGCCGTTGCGCTGGAAGCTCTCGGCGACGTCGCGGACCTTCATGCTGCCCCTGCCTTCCCCGCCCGATCCGGGGCCACGCCCCCTTGAGCGAGAAGGTGGCGTGGTGGACGGATGTCCGACTGGCGACCGGCGAGAGACACCTTTACGGTGCGACAGGCTTGTCCACCTTGTGAAGGAGCTCTCCATGTCCAGCAGATCCCACCGGCGGGCGGCGGTCGCCCTCGCCGCGGCGACGGCGGCCCTGGCCGTCCCAGCCGTGGCGTCCGCCGCCACCCTGACGGTCGACAACGACCGCCAGGAGTGCAAGAAGGCGCAGTTCACCAGCATCAACGCCGCGATCGCGGCGGCCGCGCCCGGCGACACCGTCCGCGTCTGCGCCGGGCTCTATCCCGAGCGCGTGAACGTCGGCAAGCCGCTGGAGCTCGTGGGCCCGCGCCAGGGCAACGGCGCCGCCCCCTCGCGCGACGACGCGCCCGATCCGCGCCGCGACGCGATCGTGGCCAACGCGACCGACGCCGGCTTCGACGTGCAGGCGAGCAACGTGCGCATCGCCGGGTTCACCGTCCAGGGCACGCAGGCCAACCCGTACCCGGGCGCCGGCATCTACCTTCGCGAGGGCGCGAACCGGGAGATCGAGGGCAACGTCCTCGCCGGCAACCGCAACAACGTCTACGGCGAGGGCTCCCAGACCGCGCTGGAGATCGAGCGCAACGGGATCTACGGCGCGGCCGGCCCGGACCTCGGCCAGCCCGTCCCGCCGCCGGTCGGCGGCGTGTTCCTCGCGGGCAGCGCGAGCCAGCGCGCCAACGACGTCACGATCGAGCACAACGCGTTCGCCCGCAACGGCCAGTACGGCGTCAACGTCGGCACGGCCTCCGACCGCGGCTTCAGCATCTCGCACAACACCTCCGACCAGGACGGCACCTTCGTGGTCATCGGGCGCACCACCGGCGCCCGCGTCGAGCACAACAAGGTCGAGGAGTCGCGCAGCAGCGGCATCTTCCCCTACGGCGACAACGTCGACCTGTCGATCGCCTACAACGACCTCGACGGGTCGAACGTCTCGAACTTCGGGATCGCTCCGCGCGCCGCCCAGTTCGGCACGACGGGCGGTAACCCGGGGCTCAACATCGCCCACAACCGCATCACGCAGTTCTTCGACGGCATCAGCCTCGACGGGGTGGACGGCGCGACGATCGCCTTCAACCAGACCCGCGGAAACGACCGGCACGGGATCCGGCTGTTCAACGCGGTCAACAGCCTCGTGGCCCACAACGACTCGCGCGACAACGCGCGCGACGGGATCCGGGTCGACACGGCGTCGCGCGAGAACCAGATCGAGCACAACGTCGCCTACGGGAACGGCGAGCACGACTGCCACGACGACTCGGTCGGCGAGCGGACCGCCGGGACGGCCAACACGTGGGAGGACGACCGCGGCCGGACGGAGAACCGCCCCGGCCTGTGCGAGGGCGCCGAGACCCCGTAGCCCACGCGGGGGAGGGCGGGCGCGCGCCCGCCCTCCCCGCGCCGGCGCGTTCAGCGCCCGAGCTTCAGGGTGCGCGACTCCGAGGTCGACGTGCTCGCGCCGGGCGCGGTCACGGTGCCCGTGACCCGCAGGCGCCGGCCGAGGTGGTGCAGCGCCTTCGCGGCCGGCCGCAGCCGGAGGGTGACGGGCCCGGCGGCCGCCGCGCGGCGCGACGCCGTGGCCAGCGTCCGCCCGCCGGCGGCCAGCCGGACCTTCAGCCGGGCCCCCGCGGCGGGCGCGTTCAGCGTCACGCGGAGCCCCCGGCGCAGCGCGCGGCGCCCGATCCGGCGGGGCAGCGAGCCGGCCAGCACGTGCGTCGCCGGCGGCGCCGCGGTGCCGCCGGAGCCGGGCGCCGGGCCAGAACCGGTGGCGGGCGGCCCCGGCTCCACCTTGGGCGCGCCCGTCTTCAGGCCGACGCTGGTGAGCAGCGGGTCCGACCACACGGCGTTGGTCCCGGCCTTGAAGCGGACGAGGAACTGCACGCGGCCGGGAACGGACTCCTCGGGGCAGAAGCCGCCGCAGAAGCGCTCGGGCGTCGTCTGCAGCGAGTTGAACGGGCGCGTGAGCTTGAGCGGCACCAGCAGTCGGAACGGCTCGCGGTTGTCGGGCGCGGCCCAGTCCTCCGCGTCGCCGCTGCGCCCGTCCATGAGCAGCTGCCCGCCGTCGCGCCCGGGCTGGACGACGATCGGGCACTGCAAGGCGTCCTGGCGGCCGAAGCCGCAGAGGAACGGGGTCGCGCCGTCGATCTCGGCGCCGGCGGGAAGCTTGAGCTCGAGCGTCGCGCGGGTGCCGCCGTCGCCGTCGAGGCAGGAGTCCGACACCGCGTACTCGGTCACGCTGACGTAGGCGGTGTCGCCGACGGCCGGCGGCGCGGCGGGATCCAGGTAGACCTGGGCGTAGTCGATCTCCGGGCCGACGACGTGGATGAGGTCGGAGTTGCCGTCGCCGGCGCGTTCGCCGGTTCCGCAGACCAGCGAGCCGGTGGACTGCTGCTTGTACTGGCTGTCGTGGAACCAGGTGGCGTCGGCGGAGGCGATCGAGGGGGCGGCGGCGAGCGCCGCGCCGGCCACCGCGAGGGCGGCCAGTGAGTGGCGGAGACTGGAGGTGGACATGCCGTCGATCCTCGCTCTGCGCGGTTCGCCCGGCGTCGGTGAGACACCCTGAACCCGACCCCACACCGGAGCGGGTCAGCGCGCCGCGCCCGGCGCCACCACGCCCGCCTCGTAGGCGAGCACGACGGCCTGGACCCGGTCGCGCACGCCGAGCTTCATCAGGACCCGCGCGACGTGGGTCTTGACCGTGGTGTCCGAGACGACCAGCTCGGCGGCGATCTCGGCGTTGGAGAGCCCGCGCGCGATCAGCTTGAAGACCTCGAGCTCGCGGGCGGTCAGCTCGTCGACGGCGGGCAGCGGCGCGGCCGGGGCGGCCGGGGTCGCGCGCGCGAACTCCTGGATCAGCCGCTTGGTGATCGACGGCGCCAGCAGCGCGTCGCCGCGCGCGACGACGTGGATCCCCGCCACCAGCTCCTCGGGCGGCGCGTCCTTGAGCAGGAAGCCGGAGGCACCGGCGCGCAGCGCCTCGTAGACGTACTCGTTGAGGTCGAACGTCGTCAGCACCAGCACGCGGACCGGGGGCTCGCCGCCGTCGCCGACCACCTCGCGCGTGGCCGCGAGCCCGTCGACCTCCGGCATGCGGATGTCCATCAGCACGACGTCGGGCCGCAGCTCGCGCGCGAGCGCGATGGCCTGGCGGCCGTCGACCGCCTCCCCGACGACCTCGAGCCCCGGCTCGGAGTCGAGGATCATGCGGAAGCCGGCGCGGACCAGGGCCTGGTCGTCGGCGATGAGGACGCGCACCGGGGCGTCGGCGCTCACGCTAGGACCGCCTTGCGCTCCAGCGGCAGCACCGCGCGCACGAGGAACCCGCCGCCCGGCCCGGCGCCGGTCTCCAGCTCGCCGCCGTAGAGCCGCACGCGCTCGCGCATGCCCACCAGCCCGTGGCCGCCGTCGCCCGCGCGCCGCCGGCCGGCGGCGGGGCCGGGACCGCGGTCGGCGACCTCGAGCACGAGCGCGTCGGCCTGCCAGCTCACCCGGACCGCGGTCGGCGCCGCGCCGGCGTGCTTGATCGCGTTGGTCAGCCCCTCCTGCACGATCCGGTAGGCCGCGAGGTCCAGCCCCAGCTTCAGCGGGCGGGGGGTGCCCTCGACCGCCACCGTCACCGGCAGCCCGGCCTCCTCGGCGCGCGCGACGAGCGAGTCGAGGGAGGCCAGGGTCGGCTGCGGGGCCAGCGCGAGGCCCTGCTCGTCCTCCGGCCGCAGCACGCCGAGCAGCCGGCGCATCTCCCCGAGCGCCTCGCGGCCGGCGCGCTCGATCTCGCCGGCGGCGGCGAGCGCGCGGTCCGGGTCGGCGTCGAGGATGCGGCGGGCGCCGCCGGCCTGGACGACCATCACGCTGACGGAGTGGGCGACGACGTCGTGCATCTCGCGGGCGATCCGCCGGCGCTCCTCGCCGACCGCCTCGCGGGCCGCCTCCTCGCGGCGCTCCTGGGCGCGGACCGCCTGCTCGTGCAGCTCGGCGGCCAACCGCGCCCGCTGGCGGACGATCCGCCCGGCGAACCACGGCGTCGCGGTCATGAAGCCCGGGAACAGGAAGTCCCCCGCCACCGTGTCCCCGTGGATGATGTCGATCGCCACGATGGCCCCGACCGCCAGGACCAGGCCCGCCCACGCCCGCCATCCGTCCTCCCGCGACCCGGTGCCGTAGGGGATGAGCGTCAGGCACGCGAAGATCACCGTCAGCTCGCTGAGCGCCGTGAGGAAGGCGGTCATGACCACGGCGGAGACGGCGAAGGTCGCCTGCGCCGGCAGGGGCGCGCGGCGCCGGAGGGCGAGCGGCAGGCAGACGCCCACGAGCGCGAGGAGGTTGAGGGCGCGCGGACCCTCGACCGGGGCGCCGACGTAGAGCTCGACCACCGAGGCGGCGTAGACGGCGACCGCGATCGCCGCGTCGACCGCGAAGGCGCTGCGGGACTGCAGCCACGCGAGCCTCAAGCCGCCACCGCGCTGCTCAGCGGCAGCCGGGCGCGCACGACGTGGCCGGTGCCGGGCTCGCGCGCGTCGGTCAGCTCGCCGCCGTAGATCGTCAGCCGCTCCCGGATCCCCGGCAGCTCGCGCCCGCCGCCCGACGCGCCGTCGTCGGCGACCTCGATGTCCAGCCGGTCGGCGGCGAAGCGCAGCCGCACCCGGGCCCGCTGGGCGCCGCCGTCCTGCGCGGCGTTGGCGAGCGCCTCCTGCACGACGCGGTAGGCCGTGAGGTCGAGCCCGGCGGGCAGCGGCGTCTGCTCTCCTTCCACGGCGAGCTCGACCGGCAGGCCATCGGCGCGCACGCGCGCGACGAGCGAGCTCAGGTGGTGGAGGCTGGGCTGCGGCGCCAGCGCGATCTCGGCGTCCTCGCGGCGCAGCACGCCCAGCAGCAGCCGCATCTCGGTCAGCGCCTCGCGCCCGGCGTCCTCGACCGCGGCGAAGGCCGCGCGCGCCCGCTCGGGATGGGCGGGCAGCGAGCGCCGCGCGCCCGCCGCCTGGACGATCATGCCGCTCAGCGCGTGGGAGATCGCGTCGTGCAGCTCGGAGGCGATCCGCGTCCGCTCTTCGGCGACCGCCTGGCGCGCCCGCTCCTCGCGATCGCGCTCCAGGCGCTCGGACTTCTCGCGCAGCGCGCGGTTGAGGTCGGCGCGGCCGCGCAGGAAGCGCCCGAGGAACATCGGCGCCGCCACGAGCATGATCAGGCTGAAGGCGATGTCCGACGGCTTGTCGCTGTAGCCGTCGGTCGTGAAGCCCAGTGCCGCCAGGGCCGTCGCGGCAGCGAGGCCGGCGTAGAACTGCCGGCCGGGCAGTCGGCCGCCGACGTAGACCTGCAGCGTGAGCAGGACCAGGAACGGGCCCATCACGTCGTCCGTGTAGGTCGTGTCGGTGCCGGCGACGATGAAGGCGCCGAACGCCAGGACCAGGCACGCCCAGGCGCTGCGGCGGCGCACCAGCACGGCGCTCCCCATGCCGACCGAGACGGCGATGCCGGTCCGCAGCGCCGCGGCGCCGTTGCCGGCGAGCGCCGTCTCGGCGATCCCCTCGACCAGGACCAGCGCCGCCAGCAGGACGTTCAGCCGGCCGCGATCGAGCGCGCGGGCGCGGGCGACGAGGGAGCGGGCGGGGGACACGTCGCCAACGTAACGGTCGGCGACCCCCGTTTCGTCCTCCCGGCTGAGGATCGTCGCGTCATCCCAGAGGATGAGGCGAGATCGTCCTTTGCGCTCGACCAAGATCGGCAGAGAGGCCGACGACACGGGACGGGCCGGCTGGGAGCGTTCTCGACCATGAGGACCTTCACCGCTTCCACCATCGCCGCCGCCGGCCCCGAGGCGGTGCTCGACGTCCTGACCGACCCCGACGCGTGCCGCCGCTGGGCGCCCATGCCCTTCGACGTCTCCGGCCTCGCCGACGACCGGCTGCGCGCCGGCTCGCGGGCCCGTGTCACCGGCAAGCTCGCCGGGATGCGCGTCGGCTTCGACGTCGACGTCCACGAGGCCCACGACCGTCGCCTCGAGCTGTCGGCCAGCGGTCCGGTCGCCTTCGACGTCGCCTACGACATCGGCGCCCGCGACGACGGCGCCGAGGTCCGCGCCTCGATCTCCGTCCGCCCCGGGCGCGGCTTCCAGGGCCGCCTGATGGCGCAGGCCACCGAGGCGCTGCTGGCGGCCGGCGCGCTGCAGGCCGCCATGGGCCGGATCGTCCGCGAGGCCACCGAGGCCGCCGCGGCCACCGCCTGAACCTCCACCCCCACCCACCCCACATCCACCACCCCAGAGGACCCCCGCCACCATGATGCTCCAGCCCGGATCCACCGTTTCACCGTCCGCTCCCGCCGCCACGCAGGCCGCCGTCCTCGCCGAGGACGTCGCCCGCCGCTACGGCGAGGGCGAGTCCGCCGTCCACGCGCTGCGCGGCGTCTCGCTCAGCGTCCCCGCCGGCCAGTTCACGGCCGTCATGGGGCCGTCGGGCTCCGGCAAGTCCACGCTCATGCACATCCTCGCCGGGCTCGACGCGCCCGACGAGGGCTCGGTCCGCATCGGCGGCACCGAGATCACCGGCATGGACGACAAGGCGCTGACGCTCCTGCGCCGCCGGCACATCGGCTTCATCTTCCAGGCGTTCAACCTCCTCCCGGTCCTCACCGCGGAGGAGAACATCGTGCTCCCGCTCTCGCTCGCCGGCCGCAAGCCGGACCGCGAGTGGGTCGACGCGGTGATCGAGCGCGTCGGCCTCTCGGCGCGCCGCGGCCACCGCCCGGCCGAGCTGTCGGGCGGCCAGCAGCAGCGCGTCGCCGTCGCCCGCGCGCTCGTCTCCGAGCCGACCGTGATGTTCGCCGACGAGCCGACCGGCAACCTCGACTCCCGCTCGAGCGCCGAGGTGCTCGGGCTCCTGCGCGAGGCGGTCGAGAACTACGGCCAGACCACGCTGATGGTCACCCACGACCCCCGCGCGGCGGCCAGCGCCGACCGCGTCGTCTTCCTGGCCGACGGCCGCACGGTCGCCGACCTCGACGCGCCGACCGAGGCGGAGATCCTCGCGGCCATGAAGGAGGCCTCCCGATGACCCGCCTGATCCTCCGCGACCTCGCCGCCCGGCGGCTGCGCACCGCGCTGACCGCCCTGGCGATCGTCCTCGGCGTGGCCATGATCTCGGCCGCGCTCACCGTCGGCGACACCATGCGCCGCGGTGCCGACTCGCTTTCCAGCGACTCCTACGGCGGCACCGCCGCCGTCGTCAGCCAGAAGACCCTGTTCGAGTCCGACTTCGAGTCGCGCAAGCCCGTCCCGGCGTCGACGCTCGACACGGTCCGCCGCGTCCCGCAGGTCGGCGTCGCCGTCGGCGACGTCCTCGACGAGGCCCGCATCGTCGACGGCAAGGGCGACGTCGTCGGCCAGGGCCCGTACTTCGGCGTCGGGTTCGACGCCGCCACGCCGGGCGCCGAGAAGGTCAGCCCGTTCCGCCTGAAGCAGGGCCGCTGGGCCACCGGCCCGGGCCAGGTCGTCATCGACCAGGGCACCGCCGAGAAGCAGGGGTACGCCGTGGGCGACCGGATCCGCATCTCCACCCGCGGGCCGGCCACCCGGTTCGAGATCGTCGGCCTGGCCACGTTCGGCAGCGTGAAGTCGCTGGGCGTCGCCACCGTCGCCGTGTTCGACCTGCGCGCCGCGCAGGCCATGTACGGCCGCGGCGACGGCTACGACGACATCCTCGTCGGCGGCCGCGGCGCCCCGGCGCCCGAGGTCCGCGCCGCGGTGGCGCGTGCCGTGCCGGCGCTGCAGGTCCAGAGCGCGGCCAAGAACGACCGCTTCGAGCTCGACAACCTGAAGATGTTCGTCGGCATCATCCGCACCGTCCTGCTGGTGTTCGGCGGCGTGGCGATCCTGGTCGGCGCGTTCACGATCGTCAACACGCTCTCGATCACCGTCGCTCAGCGCACCCGCGAGCTGGCGCTGCTGCGGGCGCTCGGCGCCCGGCGCGGCCAGGTGCTGCGCTCCGTGGTCGGCGAGGCGTTCGTCATCGGCGCCGCGGCGTCGGCGATCGGCGTCGCCGCGGGCTTCGGCCTGGCGGGCGGGATCACCGCGCTGTTCGGGGCGATCGGGCTCGAGCTGCCGCAGGCCGGCACGGTGTTCGCGGCTTCGACGGTCATCGTCGGGATCGGCGTCGGCACCGTCGTGACCGCGCTGGCCGGCCTCATCCCGGCCCGCCGCGCGACCCGCGTGGCCCCGGTGTCGGTCATGCGCGAGGGCGGCGCCGAGGCCCGCGAGCCCGGCCGGATCGGCCGTGCGGTCCGCGCGGTGGTCGGCGTGGTCTGCCGGCCCGCCACGCGCCTGGGCGGCGTGGCCGGGCGGCTGGCCCGCGGCAACGCGATGCGGGTTCCCGGCCGCACGCTGGCGACCGCCTCGGCGCTCACCGTCGGCGTGTCGCTCGTGGCCGCAGTCGCGGTCATCGGCCACGGCCTGAAGTCCTCGGCGATCGACACGCAGAAGCACCGGATCGCCGCCGACTACGTGATGGTGGGCTCCGACGGGTGGTCGCCCGTCGATCCCAAGGCGCTCGACGCGCTCGCCGAGGTGCCCGGCGTCACCGACGTCACCGGCATCAAGCAGGACGAGGCCCGCTCGTTCGGCGAGAAGGCGATGGTCGCCGCGGTCGACCCGAAGGCGATCGGCGCGGTCATGCGCCACGACTGGAAGGCCGGCTCCGACGCCACGCTGGCCGACCTCGGCGGCGACGGCGCGATCGTCCGCTCGGACTTCGCGACCAAGCACGACCTGAAGGTCGGCAGCCGCTTCGCCGTCAAGTCCCGCTCGGGCGACTCGCTCGACCTGGTCGTCCGCGGGATCGAGCGCAAGCCCAGGACCGACCTGGTCGGCCTCGGGCAGATCACGGTCGCCCGCTCGACGTTCGCGCAGGCGTTCTCCGTGCCGCGCAACTGGATCTCGTTCGTCGCGGTCGACGGCGGGGCGAGCGCGGCCACCAAGAAGGCGCTCGACGCCGCGCTGAGCCGGTTCCCGGAGGCGAAGGTCAGCACCGCCGACGCCTTCGTCGAGGACAACGCGAAGTTCATCGACCAGCTCCTGGGCGTCTTCTACGTGCTCCTGGCGCTGGCCGTGATCGTCTCGCTCTTCGGGATCGTCAACACGCTCGTGCTGTCGGTGTTCGAGCGGACCCGCGAGCTCGGCATGCTGCGGGCGATCGGGATGACGCGCCGGCAGGTGCGGCGCATGATCCGCCACGAGAGCATCATCACCGCGCTGCTCGGGGCGTTCCTCGGGATCGCCATCGGGCTCGCCCTGGCCGCCGTGGTCACCACGGCGTTCGCCGACCAGGGGTTCGTGTTCGCGATCCCGGCTGGCACGATGATCGCCGTGGTCGTCATCGCGATCGTGGCCGGCGTCGCCGCGGCGGCGCTGCCGGCCCGGCGCGCGGCGAGGCTCCAGCCGCTCTCCGCGCTGGCCTACGAGTAGCCCCAGCTTCCTCGGGGTGAGGAAGCGAGCGGCCCTCGTCCCCTCTGGGGGCGGGGGCCGTTCGCGTGGCTCAGCGGCTGATGCAGATGGCGTACGCGGTGAGCGACCAGTCGGGCGCCGGATACGGCCAGTCGGGCTGGCGCGCGGCCACGACCGAGGTCCGCGTCAGCGCGGGATCGGGCGCGAGGTCGTCGAGCCCGGTCAGGCCGTCCCCGCCGGCGATCTCCCCGCCGCTGCCCACCAGGTGCTTGCCGGCGGGGCAGACCGCGGCGGCGGTCGCGAGCTCGTCCGGGGCGGCGGGCGAGGTGTAGGCGACGCGCTCCAGTCCGGCCGGCGCCGGCGCGCAGATCGCCCACGCGACCGGCCGCCACGGCGCCACGGTCTCGGGATCCCACGTCGACCACACCTTCGCCGAGACGGTGACCGACGTGAGCCCGGCGTTCGGACGAACGGCCTGGAGGAGCACCTGCCGCTCGTACGAGGACGTGTCCGTGCCCTCGCCACCTGCGCCCACGACCCGCAGGCCATCGGGGCACGCCACCGTCGCCGACTTCGGGGAGGTCGTGTCGAACGTTCCGGCGGCGGTCACCACGACGGTGCCGCTGACCGCCGTGCGGCAGACCGCATGGGCAGTGAGCGACCACGGTCGGCGCAGGGCGCCCTCGGCGCCGAACGCCACCACGCCGGTCGTGGACGGCCGCAGCCCGCGGAGCCACACGGACCCCGCGGGTCCCGTCACCTGCCCGCCGGCGCCGGAGGCGGTCATCCCGGCCGGGCAGGAGACCGGCCACTGGCGATCCAGCTCGTCGTACCGCGGCGATGTGCTCGAGACCAGGCGCGTGGTCGCCGCGCAGATCGCGTACGCGCTGACGCTCCAGTCGGCAGAGTTGCCCGCGGGCCCTTCCTGGGCGCCGGCCTCGGCGAAGTGCGTGGCCCCCTCCATCGTGATCACGGAATCGAGCCTGACGCGCCCGTTGCTGCTGTTCATGGTCCCGCCGCCGCCGGTCAGCGCCTTGCCCTCCGGGCACGACGCGTCGGCGTACTTCGCGCCGGTCGAGTCGGTCGCCGAGGTGGCGGCGACGCGCTCCATGCCCCGCACGGGCGCCGCGCAGATCGCGTAGGCCGTGACGGTCCAGCCCTGGGCGGTGCCCGTCTCGTCCTCGAGCGCGTCGACCTGGGTCCGGGTCAGGTAGACGTCGGGCTTGACGCCGGCGAGCACGACCTGGCCGGCCGGGCCGGTGACCTCGCCGCCGGTTCCGAGCAGCCGCTTGCCGGTGGGGCACACGGCGACCACGCTCTTGGCGGACGAGTCCGCCGCGCTCATCGCCGCGACCCGCTGGAGCCCGGCCGGCGGCGCCGCGCATACCGCGTAGGCCGCTACCCACCAGCTGAAGTCGCTGCCGGTCTCGCCCTCGCGCACCCGCACGGTCACGCTGTCCAGCGAGGCGGAGGGCCGGATCTGGTCGACGAAGACGGACGGGACGAACGGGTTGAGCCCGTTGTCGACGTTGGCGCCGGCGCCGATGACCTTCTTGCCCGCCGGGCAGGTCGCCGTCACGGACTTCGCCGCCGAGCTGGTCGCGCTGGTGGCGATGACCGTCTGCACCTGCGTGACGTCCGCCGACGCGTGGCCGGCCGGTCCGGCGAGCACGACCAGGAGCGCGAGCCCGAAGGCTCGAAGCCAGGTCCTCACCGCCCGACTCTGGCCGGTCGGCGGGGCGGCGTCAAGTGCCGTAGATGGCCCGCAGCCAGATCGTCGTGAGGACGCCGACGACGTCGTCCTCGGCGACCGCAGGCGCGTGGCCCGCGAGCGCGGCGTGCTGGACGCGCTCGTTCATGAGCAGCAGGCTGATGGCGAGGTCGCGGGCGGGGACCCCGGGAGGCGCCGCGCCGCGCGCGCGCTCGGCCTCGATCGCCGTCGCCGCCTCGCCGACCCACGTCTCCATGACCGCGCCCCAGACCGCCTCGACCTCGGCGCTCGTGGCGCGCGCCTCGGCGCCCGCCAGCGTCACCGGGCGGTGGGCGCGGAAGACGTCGAAGAAGGCGGCGAAGCCCTCGCGCAGGCGCGCGGGCGGGTCCTCGGCGATGCGCTCGAGCGCATCGCCGCGGCGGGCGTTGGCCTCGCCGAGCATCCGCTCGAAGAGCGAGAGCAGCACCGCTTCCTTGGAGGCGAAGTAGAAGTAGAACGTCGGCCGCGAGATCCCCGCGCCGCGGGCGATGTCGTCGATCGAGATCTCGTGCAGCGCGCGCTCGGAGACCAGGCGCTCGAAGCTCGCGAGGACCGCGCGCTCGCGATCGTCGCCGCTCATCCGCGAAGGACGTCGTCTCGACACCCTGTTGATACTATCGACGGCATGTTGAGCAGCGGTGCGGTCGAACACCTCGACGTCCTCGTCGTGGGGGCGGGGATCTCCGGCGTCGGCGCCGCGTACCACCTGCAGGACCGCTGCCCGGACCGCTCCTACGCGATCCTCGAGGCACGCGAGCGCCTCGGCGGGACGTGGGACCTCTTCCGCTACCCGGGAATCCGCTCGGACTCCGACATGCACACGCTCGGCTACCGCTTCCGCCCGTGGACGGAAGCCCAGGCGATCGCCGACGGCCCGTCGATCCTCCGCTACGTCGAGGACACCGCGCGCGAGTACGGCATCGACCGCCGGATCCGGTACGGGCACCGCGTCGTGCGCGCCGAGTGGTCCAGCGAGGACGCCCGCTGGACGGTCGAGGTCGAGCGCGCGGACACGGGGGAGACCACCCGGCTGACCTGCGGCTTCCTGTTCACCTGCACCGGCTACTACCGCTACGACGAGGGCTACACCCCGGAGCTGCCCGGCGTCGAGCGGTTCGGCGGCCGCCTGATCCACCCGCAGCACTGGCCCGAGGACCTCGACTACGCCGGCAAGCGCGTCGTGGTCATCGGCAGCGGCGCCACCGCCGTCACGCTCGTCCCGGCGATGACCGACCAGGCCGCCCACGTCACGATGCTGCAGCGCTCGCCGACCTACATCCTCGCCGTGCCCGGGAAGGACCCGGTGGCGACCGCGCTGCGCCGCCGGCTGTCCCCGCGCGCCGCCTACTCGCTCGTGCGCTTCAAGAACATCGCGGTCCACACGCTCTTCTACCGGGCGAGCCGCCGCTGGCCAGCGCGCGTCCGCGCGCTCATCCGCAAGCAGGTCGTCGCGCACCTGCCGGCGGGCTACGACGTCGACACCCACTTCAAGCCGCGCTACGACCCGTGGGACCAGCGGCTCTGCGCGGTCCCCGACGGCGATCTGTTCCGCGCGCTCCGGCGCGAGCGCGCGTCGGTCGTCACCGGCCACATCGACACGTTCACCGAGCGCGGGATCCGCCTGCAGTCGGGGGAGGAGATCGAGGCCGACGTCGTCGTCACGGCGACCGGGCTCAACCTGCTGGCCTTCGGCGGCATGGAGCTGGCCGTCGACGGGCGCGAGGTCGTGCTCTCCGACACCATGGCCTACAAGGGCGCGATGCTCTCCGGCGTCCCCAACTTCGCCTTCGCCATCGGCTACACGAACGCGTCGTGGACGCTGAAGGTCGACCTCGTCGCCGAGTACGTCTGCCGCCTGCTCAACCACATGGCGCGCCGCGGCCGGCCGATCGCGGTGCCCCGCAACGACGACCCGTCGGTCGCCCCGGAGCCCCTGCTCGACTTCCAGGCCGGCTACGTCATGCGCTCGATCGACCAGTTCCCCGCGCAGGGCTCCAAGGCGCCGTGGCGCCTGCGGCAGAACTACCCGGTGGACGCCGTCACGCTCCGGCTCGGCCGCGTGGCCGACGCCGGCCTGACCTTCCCCGATCCGGTGCGCGCGCCGGCTGGCGGCGTCAGGTCAGAGCCGGCTCTATCACGGTGATGCCCGCGCCCGGCCGCTCGACCAGCGCGGCCGGCGCCTCCTCGAGGCCGATGCGGCGGGTCACGAGCTGCTCGACGGGCAGCCGGAGCGCGAGCAGCTCCGGATAGGCGTGCGCGGCCATGCCGTGGGCGCCGAGGACGGCCAGCTCGCGCGCGATGACGAGGTGCATCGGGACGTGCGCG
>DASVQH010000042.1:0-8902 GCA_036389195.1 Solirubrobacteraceae bacterium | reverse complement strand
GCCCGGTCGGCGCGGCGCTCGTCGTGCTCGGCGACCAGCCGTTCATCACGGGGGAGGTCGTCGCCGGCACACTGGACCTCGCCGGCGCCGACGCGGTGCGCGCGGCCTACGACGGTGTCGCCGGCCATCCCGTCCTCCTCGGCCCGCCCGTCCTCGCGCGCATCCCGTCGTTGCGCGGCGACGTCGGCGCGCGCGATCTCCTGGCGGGTATGCACGTCCGTACGTGGGAGGCGGGGCACCTCTGCGATCCCACCGACATCGACACCCGAGAGCAGCTGGAGGCGGTCACGCGATGAAGCTCGAGCAGTCCTTCGAAGTGCATGCGTCGATCGACGAGGTCTGGGCGGCGCTGACCGACCTCGAGCGCGTCGCGCCGTGCCTGCCGGGCGCGTCGATCACCGGCTCCGACGACGACGGCACGTGGCACGGCGAGTTCAAGGTCAAGCTCGGGCCGACCACCGCGTCCTACCGCGGGACCGTGCGCTTCGAGGAGATGGACGTCGCGACGCACCGCGCGGTGATGGCCGCCAAGGGCTCGGACAAGCGCGGCCAGGGCGGCGCGTCGGCGACCATCGTCAACCAGCTCGTCGAGGTGGACGGCGGCACGCGCGTCGACGCCGTGACGGACTACACGATCACCGGCCGCCTGGCGTCCTTCGGGCGCGGCGGGATGATCCAGGACATCTCCAACAAGCTGCTCGGGGACTTCTCGGCGTGCCTGCAGGCGCAGCTCGGGACCTCGGCGGCGGTTGAGGCGGCGACGGGCGCGCCGGCCGAGCCGGCGAGCGCGTCTGCGACGCCGCTCACGCCGCCCGCGCCGGCGCCCCCGGCCGCTGCGGCCATCAACGGCTTCGAGCTCGTCCTCGGCGTCCTGCGCAACCGGCTCGCGGACCTGCTGGAGCGCCTGGCGAAGCTGCTGCGCACGTAGACGGCGTTTCAGACCGCCGAACTGCGTCGGGTGAGGACGCGAAGCTCTGTGCGCGTGGGGTCGTCAACGTGAAAGTCGTGCGGCTTCTCGCCGCGAGTTGCACGTTGACCCCAATAGTTCATACGTACGTGAAAGTCGCGCTCCTGAGGGACGCGAGTTTCACGTTCGTGACGCGGCCGGACCCTGTCGTCCTCACCCGACGCAGTTAGGCCGAGCCCGGCGCCGCCGCCCGAGCGGCCAACAACGCGGCCAACGCGGGCTCGTCCAGCGACGCGGGCTGCCCTGCCAGCCACCGCTCGGCTGCCCGCCGGCCGCCCAGCGCGCGCAGGCCGCGGTCGCCGTGCTCGGCGTGGAAGTCGGCCAGCGCGCCGAGGCGACGGCTGCGCGTGCGGGCGGCGGCCACGTCCAGCCCCGCCCGGTGCTCGTCGAGCGCGGCCAGCAACGAGTCGATCCCCGACACCGGGTGCACCGAGGACACCGCCACCACCCGCGTCGAGCGCGAGCCGAGCGAGCGCAGCGCCGCGTGCAGGTCGCGTCGCGCGCGGACCGCCACCTTGCCGAGATCGGCCTTGGTGACGACGAGCACGTCGGGGATCTCCATGATCCCCGCCTTGAGGAACTGCAGCACGTCCCCGGACCCCGGCTGGACGATGACCGCGACGGTGTCGACCGCGTCGGCGACCTCGGTCTCCGATTGCCCGACGCCGACGGTCTCGACCACCACGACGTCGAAGGCGGCGGCGAGCGTGGCCGCGCCCGTGCGGGTCGCCGCCGCGAGGCCGCCGAGCCGCTCGCCGGCGGCCATGGAACGGATGAAGACGCCGCGGTCGGCGGGGTCGAAGTCGATCCGCGCCCGATCGCCGAGCAGCGCGCCGCCGCTGCGGCGCGAGGAGGGGTCGACCGCCAGCACCGCGACCGTCCGCCCGTCCGTCCGCCACGCGCGCACGAGCGCGCTCAGCAGCGTCGACTTCCCGGCGCCCGGCGGACCGGTCACGCCGACCACGTGCGCGCCCGCCTCGCCGCCCAGCGCGGCGGGCGAGACCTCGGCCAGCAGCGCCGCGATCTCCTCCCGCGCGCCCGGTGAACGGTTTTCGAGCAGATTGAGCGCGGCGGGCGCGGCGCCGAGGTCGCCCTCGCGCAGCCGCGTGCCCAGCGCGCTCCCGCTCGTCGTGGCCGCCACCGCGGGCACGCTAGCGTGCGGTGGGTGCCTCCCGCTCTCGAGATCACCGACCTGGTCAAGCAGTACCCGACCGGCACGCAGGCGCTCAAGGGCGTCTCGCTGACGATCGAGCGCGGCGAGTTCTTCGGCCTGCTGGGCCCGAACGGCGCCGGCAAGTCGACGCTGATCCACTGCACCACCGGCCTCGCCCAGCCGACCAGCGGCAGCATCCGCGTCTTCGGGCACGACGCGATCGAGCACTACGAGCAGGCGCGCCTCGCGGTCGGCCTGGCGCCGCAGGAGCTCAACCTCGACTGGTTCCTGACCGTCGAGGAGTCGCTCGACTACCACGCCGGCTACTTCGGGATGCCGCGCAAGGAGCGGCGCGAGCGGGCCAAGGAGCTGCTCGACGCGTTCTCGCTGACCGAGAAGAAGGACGACCGGACCCGCACGCTGTCGGGCGGGATGAAGCGCCGCCTGACGCTCGCGCGCGCCCTCATGCACCGGCCGCCGCTGGTGATCCTCGACGAGCCGACGGCCGGCGTCGACGTCGAGCTGCGCCTCGAGCTGTGGCACTACGTCCAGCGGATCAACCGCGAGGGGACGACGATCCTCCTGACCACGCACTACCTGGAGGAGGCGGAGCAGCTCTGCGACCGCATCGCCTTCATCAACGGCGGGGAGATCGTCGCCCAGGGGACGAACGCGTCGCTGGCCGCCGAGTTCGGCGTGTCGAGCCTGGAGGACGCCTACCTCGACATCGTCGGGCGCAAGGAGCTCTCCCGCGCCCGCATCGAGGACGTCGCCTAGATGACCTCCGCGCAGATCCGGTTCCTCGCGCTCGTCCGGCGCGAGGTCAACCGCTTCATGAAGATCAAGCGCCAGACCGTCGGCGCGCCCTTGCTGGAGACGTTCCTCTACATCTCCGTCTTCGGCGCGGCCCTCGGGACGCGCATCAAGACGATCCACGGCTTCGACTACGTGGTCTTCGTCGTCCCCGGCCTGATCATGATGGCCTGGGCGATGAACGCGTTCTCCAACAACGCGTCGTCGATCCTGCAGCAGAAGTTCCAGGGCGCGATCCAGGACCAGCTCTCCTCGCCCGCCTCCCCGGTCGAGCTGCTGCTGGCGTTCACGTTCGGCGGCTTCCTGCGCGGGATGCTGGTCGCGACGCTCACCTTCACGGCCGCGTCGATCCTCGTCGGCCTGCCGCTCGCCCATCCGCTGATCCTGATCCCGGCGCTGTTCCTCGTCGGGTTCTTCTTCGCCCAGCTCGGCGTGCTCGTCGGCGTGCGCGCCGAGCAGTTCGACGACGTCTCCTTCGCCCAGACCTTCGTCCTGCAGCCCTTGATCTTCCTCGGCGGCGTCTTCTACTCGGCCTCGCTGCTGCCCGAGCCCTTCCAGACGCTGACCCACTTCGACCCGATCTACTACATGATCGTGCTCGTCCGCTACGGGTTCCTGGGCTACGAGGAGGCCAACGTCGCGCTCTCGCTCGGCTTCCTCGCGATCGTCTCGCTCGCGCTGTTCGCGGTCAACTACCGGCTGTTCAACCGCGGCTACAAGCTGCGGGCGTAGCGGCGGACCGGCTCGGTCACGCCGTTGCGCTCGGCGACCAGCGCCACGATGTCCTGCATGATCTTGTGGAGCGAGAAGTCCTTCGGCGTGTAGACGGCGGCGACGCCGGCCTCGTGCAGCGCCTCGACGTCGGCGTCGGGGATGATCCCGCCGACCACGAGCGGGATGTCCTCGCCGCCGGCCTCGCGCAGCGCGTCGACGACCGCCGGGATCAGCTCGCGGTGCGACCCGCTCAGGATCGACAGGCCGATCACGTGGACGCCCTCGTCGACCGCCGAGCGGGCGATCTGCGCCGGGGTGAGCCGGATGCCCTCGTAGACGACCTCCATCCCGACGTCGCGGGCGCGCACGGCGATCTGCTCGGCGCCGTTGGAGTGGCCGTCGAGCCCGGGCTTGCCGACGAGGATCTTCAGCCCGCGCCCCAGCGCCTCGCCGACGCGGGCGACCTCGTCGCGCAGCTCGGCGGTGTCCTCGGTGGGCGGCGGCGCGGCCGCCTCGCCGACGCCGGTCGGCGCGCGGTAGGAGCCGAACGCCTCGCGCAGGGTCTGCGACCACTCGCCGGTGGTCGCGCCCGCCCGCGCGGCGGCGATCGTCGCGGGCATGATGTTCTCGTCCCCGGTCGCGGCGACCCGCGCCAGCTCGGCGAGCGCCGTCCGCACCGCCTCGGCGTCGCGCGCCGACCGCCACGCGTCGAGCGCCTCCTTGGCCTCGGCCTCGACGCCCGGGTCGACGACGAGGATCGAGCCGCCGGCCTCGGCGCTGGCGGTCAGCGGGGAGGGCTCGGTCTCGGCGTACTTGTTCTGCCCGACGACGATCTGCTCGCCGGCCTCGATGCGCCCGATCCGCTCGCGGTGGGACTCGACCAGCGCCGACTTCATGTAGGGCACGGCCTCGACCGCGCCGCCGTGCTCGGCCACGCGAGCCATCTCGGCGCGCGCCCCCTCCAGCAGCTCGCCGACGAGCCCGTCCATGACCACGGAGCCCTCGAAGATGTCGGGGTACTCGAGCAGGTCCGTCTCGTAGGCCAGGACCTGCTGGATGCGCAGCGACCACTGCTGGTCCCACGGCCGCGGCAGCCCCAGCGCCTCGTTCCAGGCGGGCAGCTGGATGGCCCGGGCGCGCGCCGAGCGTCCCAGCGTCACCGCCAGCGCCTCGAGCACGATGCGCTGCACGTTGTTCTCGGGCTGCGCCTCGGTGAGCCCGAGCGAGTTGACCTGCACGCCGTAGCGGAAGCGCCGGTGCTTCTCGTCGGCGACGCCGTAGCGCTCACGGCCGATCTCGTCCCACAGGATCCCCATCGCGCGCAGCTTCGCGTGCTCCTCGACGAAGCGGACGCCGGCGTTGACGAAGAAGGAGATCCGCCCGAAGACCTTGCCCATGAGCTCCTGCGGCACCCGCTCCTGGACCTCGTCGAGCACCGCGATGGCGGTCGACAGCGCGTAGGCGATCTCCTGGACCGGCGTCGCGCCCGCCTCCTGCAGGTGGTAGGAGCAGATGTTGATCGGGTTCCACTTGGGGACCTCGGTCACCGTGTAGGCGACCATGTCGGCGATCAGCCGCATGGACGGGGCCGGCGGGAACGCGTAGGTGCCGCGGGACAGGTACTCCTTGATGATGTCGTTCTGGGTGGTGCCCTGGAGCTCCCCGGGCCCGGCGCCCTGCTCCTCGGCCGTGACGATGTAGAGCGCCAGCAGCCACGCCGCCGTCGCGTTGATCGTCATCGACGTGTTCATCTCGCCGAGCGGGATGCCGTCCAGCAGCGCCGCCATGTCGCCGCGGTGGGCCACCGGCACGCCCACCTTGCCCACCTCGCCCCGCGCGAACTCGTGATCGGCGTCGTAGCCGGTCTGCGTCGGGAGGTCGAACGCGATCGAGAGCCCCGTCTGGCCCTTGGCCAGGTTCCGGCGGTACAGCTCGTTGGACTTCTTCGCGGTCGAGTGGCCCGCGTAGGTGCGCATCATCCACGGGCGATCGCGCTCGGGCAGGCGGTGGGAGCTCATGGCCCCCATTCTCGCATTCTCAGCAGAAGTGCCAGCTTCCGGACCGGAACGGGCTGCGGGCCGAGCAGCCGCCCAGGTTGGAGCGGATGACGACGTCGCCGCCGGCCACCGGGACCTTCGCCTGGCCGCTCCAGCGGCCGCCGCCCTCGTTGCGCAGCGGGACGCTCAGCCCGTTGAAGTCGGCCCGCAGCAGCGCGGCGGCGGTGTCGGTGATCGCCTCGAACTTCAGGTCACCGCTCGACGAGATCTCGGCGCGCGGGATCTGGATGATGTCCGTGTTGGCGAACGGCACCAGGTAGAAGCTGCCGGTGGCGCTGCTGGAGGCGGTGAACGCGGTGACCCGCACGGGGAAGGTCCGGCCGTCGAGGCCGCTGCCGCCCTGGACGGGGAAGGTCGCCGAGGACGCCGGCGGGGAGATCGTCACGGAGGCGGGCGTGGACGCCAGCACCGGGCTGTTGTTGGAGTCGTTGGCGATGGAGACGGTCAGCGGGGCGGCGGGCGCGCGGGTGAGGCGGACGGTTCCGGTCGCCGTCGTGGCGTAGGCCACCTTCGCCGGGTTGATCGAGACGCTGCTCACGGCGACCGCCGTCGTCGTGGTCGTCGTCGTCCCGCCGCTCCCGCTGCCACCGCTGGCCCCCGCGGCGGCGGGGAGGAGGGCAAGGACGGCGAGGGCGGTCGGAAGCGCGGTCTTCATGGCAGGCAAGGTCGCGGGATCCCGGCGCGCCCGCAATCGGACCTTGGTCCTACGACCCCGCGTGAGCATCCGGCCCGATCCGGTGTCTCCCGGTACATGGGTGCGACACGATGATCCGGCTCCTGCTCGCGATCGACGACGAGCCGGTAGGCCACGCGCTGCGCCGGGCGCTGGCCGAGGTCGAGGGGTGCGAGGTGGTCGACCTCGCGCAGGCGGCGCCGTCGCTCACGCCCCGCGAGCGCGAGGTGCTCGCCCTCCTGGGCCGGGGGCTGCCCAACAAGCTGATCGCGCGGGACCTGGGGATCAGCGAGAAGACCGTCAAGGCCCACGTGACGCGGATCTTCGAGGCGCTCGGCGTGAGCGACCGGACGCAAGCCGCGCTGTGGTACGAGCGCCACCGCTCCTAGGACCCGTATCCTCGCTCGCTGATGCGGGCCATCGACCTCGAGCACCGCGGCATCCCCCGCGTCATCGCCGCCTGGGAGGTCGACGGCGTGATCGTCGACCCCGGCCCCGAGTCGTGCGTCGAGACGCTGCTCGCCGCGCTGGGCGACGAGCCGCCGCGGGCGATCCTCCTGACCCACATCCACTTCGACCACGCCGGGGCCACCGGCGCCCTCCTGCGGCGCTGGCCCGACGTGCCGGTCTACGTCCACGAGCGCGGCGCGCGCCACATGATCGACCCCGAGCGCCTCGTGGCCAGCGCGACCCGGCTGTACGGCGAGGAGGGCTTCAAGGAGCTCTGGGGCGAGGTGACCCCGGTCCCCGAGGCCGCCATCCACGCGCTCAGCGGCGGCGAGACGCTGCTCGACGGCGCCTACCGCGTGGCCTACACGCCCGGGCACGCCTCCCACCACGTGTCCTACCTCCACGAGCCGACGGGCCGCGCGTTCGTGGGCGACGTGGCCGGCGTGACGATCCCGCCGAGCGCCCACGTCATGGCGCCGACGCCGCCGCCGGACCTCGACGTGGCGGCGTGGGAGCGCTCGCTCGACACGGTCGCCGCCTGGCGGCCGACGGGGCTCGCGCTGACGCACTTCGGCCCCGTCGAGGCCGTCGAGCACCAGCTCGACGGCATGCGGGCCGCGCTGGCCGGCGAGGTGGCCCTGGCCGGCGAGCACGACCTCGAGGGCTTCGTGGCGGCGATGGAGGAGCAGCTGCGCCGCAGCGCCGGGTCGGTGGCCGAGACCTACATCCGGGCCGCCCCGCTCGACCACCTGTGGCTCGGGATCGATCGCTGGCGCTCGAAGACCCGCTCTCACGGGTAAAATCCGGCGCGCATGAGCCAGACGATCGAGCTGCCGCGCACCAGCGGCCCGGACTCGGGGCTCGGCGGGGCCTGGCGGGTCATCGTCCGCAACGACGATCACAACACGTTCGACCACGTCGCGGGCACGCTCGCGCGCTACATCCCCGGTGTGAACATCGACAAGGGCTACCGGATCGCCGACCAGATCCACACGACCGGCCAGGCGATCGTCTGGACGGGCCAGAAGGAGCCCGCCGAGCTCTACTGGGAGCAGCTGAGCGACGCCGGGCTGACCATGGCCCCGCTCGAACGCGACTGATCCGCGCCGCTCAGCGCAACTTCCGCGCCCTCAGCGGCGTTGTGTGCCACGCCCATGCCCGCCCGCCCCTTCCTCCTTCCCGCCGTCCTGCTGCCGTGCGCCCTCGCCCTCGGGCTGGCGCCCGCCGCCCACGCGGGCTACCAGCCCGGCCAGAGCCCCGTGGTCTGCCAGCCGTCCGCGTTCAGCGACCACGTCGGGACGGCGGCGAGCGACGTGATCGTCGCCGGCGCCCGCCCCGAGCGCGTCTACGGCCTCACCGGCTCCGACCGGCTGACGGGCAGCGACCGCCTGGCCTCCTGCCTGTTCGGCGGACGCGACCCCGACCTCCTGCGCATCGGCGCGGCCGGCGGGCTGGCGCTCGGCGAGGACGGGCCCGACGTCATCGTCGGCTCCGACAAGGACGACGCGATGGGCGGCGGCACCGGTCCGGACCTGCTGGCCGGCGGCCTGGGGGCCGACGTCATGCGCGGTGACGACGGCCTCGACTACCTCGACGGCGGCCCGGACGACGACCGCCTGTTCTCCCGCGACGGGCGGCCGGAGGTCGTGAGCTGCGGCTCGGGCGCCGACGCGGTCGACGCCGACTCCGACGACGCCCTGATCGGCTGCGAGCGCGTGCGCCGCGCCGGCGACGACGGGCTCCCGCTGCGCAAGACGCACCCGAAGCTCGGCGGCGCCCGGACGACCTTCCGCCTGAAGTTCCGCTCCCCGGCGAGCGGCCGCCACGGGCTCTTCGTCGTCCTCGGCAACCGCTGCGACCGTTCGCCGGCCGCGGTCCTCACGCAGATCCCGGCACCCGGCGAGCGGGTCCGGCGCGGGCAGCGCGTCCGGCTGGGCCTGCGGGCCCCGGAGGGCGGCTGGTGCGAGGGCGAGCGCGACATCGTGCTCGCGCAGCAGCCGGTCTGCCGGCACTGGGAGTGCCTGACGGTGCTGCCGCCCGAGCCGCTGTTCCGCATCCGGGTCAAGGTCCGCCCC
>DASVQH010000041.1:0-5972 GCA_036389195.1 Solirubrobacteraceae bacterium | reverse complement strand
AGGCGCGGGTCGAGCGCCCGGGCGGCGGCTCGCTGCTCGAGGGCCTCGAGCTCTCCAACGCCATCGCGGCGCACGCGCTCGACAAGAAGGCGGTCGACCTCCTCGAGCTCGACCTCCGCGGCATCCTCGGCTACACGGACTACTTCCTGATCTGCTCGGGCCGCACGGACCGCCAGACGAAGGCGATCCACGACGGCATCCACCAGGGCATGAAGGCCGACCACGGTCTCCTGCCACGCCGCGTCGAGGGTGCCGCCGAGGGCCGCTGGATCCTCATGGACTACCTCGACGTCGTCGTGCACATCTTCACGCCCGACGCGCGCGACTTCTACCGGCTCGAGCAGCTGTGGGGCGAAGCTCCGCGGCGCACGATCGAGCCGGGCCCCGAGAACGACTGAGGCCGCCTCGACGGGCGGCCTCAGGGAGTGGAGCTAGCCGGGCTCGAACCGGCGACCTCGTGACTGCCAGTCACGCGCTCTCCCAGCTGAGCTATAGCCCCAAACGGGTACTGCGCCGCCCATCTTAGCCGCCTCCGCTGGCCGTTGCGCGCCTCCGCGAGGCGGAGGTGGACGAACGTCCGACCGGCGACGTCCGCGACGGGAAGCCAGAAGGTCTGACGCAGGTCGGCGCAGTAGGCGGCGATCCCGTCGACCTCGGTGGAACGGTAGGTGGTCCGGACGTAGCCGGCGGGGGTGTAGCGGCAGGTCCGGGTGCTGATCGCGACCACGTCGCCCTTTCGGGGCGCCCACTTGCACTGGACGCGGACCAGCGTGCGGCCGGTGTCGATGACGAGGTCGTAGCGACGGCCTTCGGTGACGGGCCGCAGGACGACGAATCCGAGCTCGACGGCGGCCGCCGTCACCGCGGCCTCGGCGACCGCGCCCTTCTGGGTGCTGGTGAGCGGGTCGCCGGCGATCACGTCCCGCTCCCCGCCCAGCGGCCTCGTCCGGCGGCGCCCGGCGTCCGCCGGCCCGCCGCGCTCAGCCCTGGCCGGCCCGTCCGGGGATGAACTCGGGGACGTCGCCGAAGTCGAGGGCGCCGACCGGGTCGCCGCCACGCCGGTCGTCCACCGGGGGCTCGGGGGTCGGCACCGGAACGCCGGCGCGCTCGAGCGTCGCGACGAAGGCCCGATGGGCTGCGGCGACGTCGGCGAGCAGGCGCTCCGCGTTGGCGTGCAGCGAGCTGCCGAGGTCGTGCAGGTTCTGGCCGAGCTCGTTGCCCTCGATCAGGACGTCCTCGGCGACGTCCCGCGCCGCGGCCACCTGGTCGCGGGCGTCCTGCTCGGCGGCTTCCCGGGTCTGTGCCGCGAACACCTCCGCGATCCGCTGGGTCTCGGCGGCCTCGGTCCGGGCGCTGTCGAGGATCGCGTGGGCGTGGTCCTCCGCCTCCTGGCGGATCCTGGCGGCATCTGACTCGGACGTCTCGTGGAGCGCGGCCGCCTGTCGCTGCGCCGCCTCGACGATCTCGCGCGCTTCCTCCTCGGCTGCGGACACCCGGTTGTCGGCCGCGCGCGTGGCCTCGGCGATGCGCTCGGCCGCCCGGCGCTCGGTCTCGATCCGCAGCTCGGCCGCGGCGCTCTCCGCGGCGACGAGGATCGCCTCGACGCGACGGCTCGCCCGGCCACCTCCCGGCGGATGCTCGGCGCCGCCGTCGCCGTCTCCGAGGAGCGGAACCTCGCCATGGCTGCTCATGCGCCAAGGCTACGGGTGGGGTCGGCCAGATCCTCTGCGCAGGCGCTGCTCCCGGCGCCCGCGGGCAACCCGCGCCGCGCCGTCCCTCCCGGCACCCGGCGGCCGGCGAACCATCCGGTGCAGGGGCGCGCCAGGAGGGTTCGAGCCGCGCGCGCTCGCGACGCCGCGCACGCGCGCCGCGGACCCTCGGGCGACCGCTAACCTCACCGCTTCGATGACCGACCACCGCTATGAGCCGCACCAGATCGAGTCCCGCTGGCAGACCGTCTGGGAGCAGGAGCGGACCTGGGAGGTCTCCAACGGCGCCGACGGCGCCACGAAGTCCTACGTGCTCGAGATGCTGCCGTACCCATCGGGCGAGCCCCACATGGGGCACCTGAAGATCTACTCGATCGGCGACGCGATCGCGCACTTCCACCGCCGCACCGGTCGCCGGGTGCTGCATCCGATGGGCTACGACGCCTTCGGCCTGCCGGCCGAGAACCACGCGATCCGGACCGGCGAGCACCCGCGCGACTCGACCGCCGCGTCGATCGCCTCCTTCCAGCGCCAGTTTCGCTCGTGGGGGATCTCCATCGACTGGACGCGCGAGTTCGGCACCCACGAGCCCCGCTCCTACCGGTGGACGCAGTGGCTGTTCCTGCGCCTCTACGAGCGCGGCCTGGCCTATCGCAAGGAGGCGGCGGTCAACTGGTGCCCGAACGACCAGACGGAGCTGGCCAACGAGCAGGTGATCGACGGGCACTGCGAGCGCTGCGGCTTCGAGGTCGAGGCACGGCAGCTCGAGCAGTGGTTCTTCCGCATCACCGACTACGCCGACCGGCTGCTCGACGACCTGACGGCGCTCGACTGGCCGTCGAACGTCGTGACGATGCAGCGCAACTGGATCGGGCGGTCCGAGGGCGCCGAGGTGTCCTTCAGCTGCCCCGAGCTGGGCATCGACTTCCCCGTCTTCACGACCCGGCCCGACACGCTGTTCGGCGCGACGTTCTTCGTCATGGCGCCCGAGCATCCCGACGTCCTGCGCCTGTCGGCCGGCACCGAGCACGAGGCCGCCGTCCGCGACTACGTCAACCACGCGATCACCGAGAGCACTGACGCGCGCGGCGCTGCAGATCGCGACAAGACCGGCGTGCCGCTCGGCCGGACCGTCATCAACCCGGTCAACGGGGAGCGCATCCCGGTGTGGGTCGCCGACTACGTCCTGATGGAGTACGGGACCGGCGCGATCATGGCCGTGCCCGGGCACGACGAGCGCGACTTCGACTTCGCGACGAAGTTCGGCCTCCCGATCAAGCGGGTGGTCGGCGGGGGCGAGGAGCTGCCCTATCCGGGCGACGGCCCGATCGTCCACTCGCATCCCGACTTCGACGGCCTGTCCAACCGCGACGCGCTCGACAAGATCGTCGACTGGCTCGATCAGAACGGGCGCGGCCACCGCTCGATCAACTACCGCCTGCGCGACTGGCTGCTCTCCCGCCAGCGCTACTGGGGCTGCCCGATCCCCGTCGTGCACTGCGAGCGCTGCGGGACCGTCCCGGTGCCCGACGACGAGCTCCCCGTCCTGCTGCCCGACGTCCGCGACTACGCGCCCAAGGGCCGCTCGCCGCTCGCGGCGGCGGAGGACTGGGTCAACACCCGCTGCCCGCGGTGCGACGGACCCGCCCTGCGCGAGACCGACACGATGGACACCTTCGTCGACTCGTCCTGGTACTTCCTGCGCTACTGCGACGCGGGCAACGACACGGCCGCGTGGGACCCCGAGGCGGTCCGGCAGTGGATGCCCGTCGACCAGTACATCGGCGGCGTCGAGCACGCGATCCTGCACCTGCTGTACGCGCGCTTCTTCGTCAAGGCGTTCGCCGACATGGGCCTGCTCGACGTCGAGGAGCCGTTCAAAGCGCTCTTCACGATCGGCATGATCACGCGCGACGGCGCGAAGATGTCGAAGTCCAAGGGCAACGTCATCTCGCCGTCGACCTACGTCGAGCGCTACGGCGCCGACACGGCGCGCTGCTACGTGCTCTTCATCGGCCCGCCCGACCAGGACGCCGACTGGTCCGACGACGGGGTCGAGGGCGTGCACCGGTTCCTCTCGCGGCTGTGGCGGTTGGGCGAGGAGGTCGCCGAGAGCACTGGCCAGACGGCGCCGTTGGGACCGCTCGAGGCGCCGCAGGGGGAGGACCTGGAGCTGCTGCGCAAGGCGCACTGGGCCATCGAGAAGGTCACCAACGACATGGCCGGCCGATTTGCCTTCAACACGGCGATCGCCGCGGTCATGGAGCTCGTCAACGAGTGCTACCGCCGGCGCGAGGGCGTCCAGCCGGCGACGCTGCACTTCGCCGTGGCGACGGCGGCCTCGCTGATCTTCCCGTTCGCGCCGCACTGCGGCGCCGAGGTCTACGACCGGCTCACCGGCGAACGCTTGTGGGAGCAGCCCTGGCCGGCCCCGGACCTCGACCTGCTCGAGCGCGACGTCACGGAGATCGTCGTCCAGGTCAACGGCAAGGTCCGCGACCGCTTCGAGGCACCGCCCACCGCCGCTCGCGAGGAGCTCGAGGCCGACGCGCGCCGGCGTCCCCGGGTCACCGCGCACCTCGACGGCAAAGACGTCGTCAAGGTGATCGTCGTCCCCGGGAAGCTCGTCAACTTCGTCGTGCGGTAGCGGCCGGTGGCGCAGGCGCCCTGGATCGCGGTGATCGGTCCCTCCGTCGCCTCCGCCGCCGAGCGGGCGGTCGCCGAGGAAGCCGGGGCGGCCGTCGCGGCGGCCGGCGCCGTGCTGGTCTGCGGCGGGCTCGGCGGCGTCATGGAGGCCGCCTGCCGCGGCGCGCGGTCGCGGCGCGGGCTGACCGTGGGGTTGCTCCCCGGGCTCGATCGCGACGAGGCGAACGGCTGGGTGGAGGTGGCCGTGCCCACCGGGCTCGGAGAAGCCCGCAACGCCCTCGTGGTGCGTGCCGCCGGCGCCGTGGTGGCGGTCGGCGGAGGGTGGGGGACCCTGAGCGAGATCGCCCTCGCGCGCAAGGCCGGCAAGTTCGTGGCCGGGGTGGGCTCGTGGGATCTCGTGCACGGCGGCGAGCCCGCGGTCGCCGCGGCCGCCGACGCGTTCGAGGCGGTGACGTGGGCGCTGGAGCGAACCGGGCATGGACCGCATCAGAGCACGCGCTGAGGCGGATCCCGGGGGAGTGCGCAGAGTTGTGACAGTTCTGTCTCAGAGCTGATTCAAAGCCCGCCAGACACGTGCGGGGTGCGGGCGTAGCGTCCTCCTCGTGCCCGAGACGACCCGTACGCAGCTCGCCGTCTACGCCGTCGCGCTGTGCCTCGTGGCCTGGCTCGGCGCGCGGCATCTGCGGCACGGCAGCGGGGACCGTGCGGCGCCGGCCGCCCCGCCGATCGAGCTGCGCCAGCCGCACGGAGGTCGCGTCGTCGTCCATGTCGCGGGCGCCGTGCGCCGCCCCGGCGTCTACCGCCTGCGCGAGGGCGCGCGCGTCGCGGCCGCGGTGCGGTCGGCCGGGGGCGCCACGCGCCGGGCCGACCTCGACGCGCTCAACCTCGCCGGCAAGGTGGAGGACGGGCGCCAGATCGTCGTGCCGCGACGCGTCGCCGGAGCGGCACCGGCCGCGGCGCCGGGCGCGGGCGCCCCGGCGGTCCCCGGCGCGCCCGCGCCGCCGATCGACCTCAACACCGCGACGCTCGAGCAGCTCGACACGCTCGACGGCGTCGGGCCCGCCACCGCCCAGAAGATCCTCGCCTACCGGCAGGAGCACGGCGGCTTCGGGTCCGTCGAGGAGCTCGGCGAGGTGGCGGGGATCGGCGAGAAGCGCCTCGCGGCGCTGCGCGACCGGGTGCGCGTGTGACGGGCGCTCAGGCCGTCGACGCCGGCCGGCGGCTCCTCGCCCTCGTGCCAGGGGGCCGCGCGATCGCGCGCGAGCACCCGCGGCATGTCGTCCTCGCCGCCGTGGTGACGGGCTTGCTCGCCGGTCCGCTTGCGCCAACCGCCGCGCTGGCGCTCGCGGTCGTCGCGCTGGGCCTGGCCGGCCGGGCCGGGACGGGGCTGCTCGCCGCCCTGGCGGTCCTGGGCGGGGCCGCGCTCGCCGAGGCGCGGATCGCTGCCCGCGATCACGGCCCGCCGGCGGGCCACCTCGGCGAGGCCTATGCCGGCGACGCCGTGCTGATGGAACCCGTCAGGCGCCGCGCGTTCGGCATGAGCGCGGCGCGGGTCCTCCTGCGAGCCGGACCGGGCGCGAGCGGTCAGGCCGCAGCACGGATCGCGCCCGACGCCGG
>DASVQH010000040.1:0-5814 GCA_036389195.1 Solirubrobacteraceae bacterium | reverse complement strand
CCACACAGGGAGCCATCCACGTTGACCACCCCAGAGGTGGTCAACGTGGATCACGAGAGGCGGCAGGCGCGAAATATCCACGTTGTCCCCACCAAAACGTGGAAGAACGGCGCCCGCCGAACCGGGCGATCCACGTTGAGGTCGTATAGCGACCTCAACGTTGCAACGCCGCCCCGTAGGCCGCGCAACATCCACGTTGTCGCCCCCCTCACCGCGACTCTCGCAGCAGTTCCCCATCCCCGCGTCCCAATAGAGACCCGCGAACAGAACCCTCCCCTATCGATGCCCGAAGTCCCGCCGCCACGGGGCGTCGCGGGGCGGCGCGGGGCCCGCTCCGCCGGCCGGGGTGAGATGCAACTAGGCACGCTGCTCGAACCATCGACCGCCCCCACCCGCCGCGCCGTGCGCAGGCAGCTCGCGAAACACGACGGCGTTGCGCCCGTCGGCGGTCACGACCTCCCAGTAGCGGCGGCGCACCGGGCTGGCCGTCCACCAGCGGTCCTCGATCAGCCAGGACTCACGGACGGCCTCGACGCGCCGGCCCTCCACGGTCTCGGGCCGCCCGCCGGGGCCCATCCGCACCCGGATGGGCCGCGGCGCGCCGAGCGCGCGGGGGACGCCGGCGCGTCCGGAAGGGGCGCGGGGCTCGCGGGGGGCGCGGCTCACGGGTCCCACGGCGCGAGCACGAGCCGGCGCTCGGGCACGCGCGAGTCGGGATCGACCTCGAGGATCCGCAGCGCCGCGTCCGGGCCGGCGACCGCGCGGGCCTGCTTGACGGCCTCGCGCAGCCGCGCGGCGCGCGCGGCGGCCGGCTCGGAGAGCAGCGAGCGCTGATCGCCGGCGGGGGGACCGAGGCCCTCGGCGCGCAGGCGCAGCACGTCGGCCGGCGCGGGCAGGGTGGCCAGGCGCGGCACCAGCGCCAGGCGCATGCGGTGGGGGTCGGCGAGCGCCTCCCGGAAGGTCAGCCGCTCGCGCCACGTCCCCCCTTCGACGAGCTCGGCCGACAGCACGACGGACCGCAGCGTCCGCCCCCGGCGCTCGCGACGCGCGAGCAGCCGGTCGATGAGCAGGCCGAGCGCGCGCTCGAGCTGCTCGCCCGAGCCCGACTCGGGGAGCTCGAGCGTCTCCTCCAGCCGCTCGATCGCGGTGCGCGGGCGCAGCGGGCCGTCGACCCCGCGCGCGAGGTCGTGCGCGAGGGTGCCCGCGGCGCCGAAGCGATCGGCCAGCGCGGCGCGCGGCATCGCGGCGACCTCGCCGAGCGTGCGGATGCCGAAGCGCTCGAGCGTCGCGGGGAGATGCGCGGTGGCGTCGCGCGAGGCGAGCAGCGACACCGGCATCGGCGCGAGGTAGGCGCGCAGGCCGACCGGCGCCGCCGGCGCGAGCTCAGGCCGGCGCGGGCGCGACCGCGAAGCGGCGGCGACCGCCGCGAAGCGCGTCGGTGCCGCGCCGGAGCGGGCGGCCGGCGCCACAGGGTGGGCCGCCCGCCGCGCGGCGGCGACCACCGCCTCCAGTGAGCCGCCGTGCATGCGGCGAAGCCCGCCGGCGGCGAAGTACGCCTGCCCCGGGCGCTCGGACTCGACCGCCGCGCCGATCCCCTCCAGCCGCTCCACCACCGCGTCCCACGCGTCCGCCACCCCCATCGGGTCGGGTGGGATCAGCCGCAGCTCGGGGCAGCGCGCCAGCGCCTCCCCCAGCCGCACGCCGGCCCGGACGCCGCACGCCTCCGCCGCCGCGCTCGCCTCCCCCACCATCTGCTCGCGCCCCGGCTCGGGCGCCAGCGCGGCGGGCCCCTCGGCCAGCGCGGCGCGGCCGCCGGCGGCGATGGTGAGGGCGAAGCGGGGAACCTGGACGCAGACGATCATGGTCGAACGTATGTTCCCATGACCGGCGGCGGATGAAGCGCGACGACGCGCGGGAAAGGGCCTAGCCCGGCGTCTGGATCCGGACCATGAACTTGCCCGCGCCCGACCGCCGCACCACCCGCACGGAAAAGCCCCGCACCTGGCAGTCGGTGGCCTCGAGCCGGTCCTGGCTGCCCCGGCGCTCGGACGCCGCGCGCACGCTTCGGCCCCGCAGGATCTGGATGTCGAAGTTGGCGCGCTTGGGACCCCGCAGCGTCACCTTCACGCGTCCGTCGAGCGTCGTGCGCACCTTGAAGGTCTGCGACCGCCGCGATCCCGACAGCCGTTTGCCCTTGAAGCGGCGGGCGACGCTCTCGTCCCACGGGGCGAGCACGTCGGCCTGGACGGCCGCGAAGGACGCGTCGGTGGGCGAGAGCGACGCGGCGTACTGCCACGGGAACTGGCCGCGGTAGTGCAGCTGCGCGTAGGCCTCCGCCCAGTTCTCACCCGGGTTGCGGACGTAGTTCTCGCCCTGGTCGCCCGGGAAGTAGCGCTCGGACGCCACGCCGGAGCAGATCTCCTCCTGGGTCGCCCAGCCCTTGGGGCCGTAGGCGACCGCGGGCCACGGGTCGTTGTCGCGGTTGGCGGCGACGTGGTGGCCGTACTCGTGGGTGATCACGTACTCGACCGGGACCTCGCGCGGCGGGGTCTGCTCGCCGGGGATGATCATCAGCTCCAGCCGCGGCAGGTAGCACGCGAGCGCCTGCTCGGAGCACATCTTGCGGACCTCCGCGGGCGTGACGATGAAGAGCGTGAGGCGCGAGAGCTCGGGCCCGTGCAGCCGCGAGGCGAGGAAGTCGACGTAGGGCTGGATCCGCTCCTGGGTCAACGAGCCGTAGCTGGAGGACAGGTCGACGCGGACCGGCCCCTGGCCGTCGGTGGAGTAGAAGCTCTGGACCGCCGCCGCGGAGGCCCGCGGCGCCGGTCCCGGCCCCGCCGGCGCGTCGTCGCGCACGGGGGCGGCGAAGGGGCGCGCGGGCATCGTCGCGTCGCTCGGGGCGTAGAGCCGGTGCGAGGCGGCGGAGGCCGGCGCGGCGCCGGCGGCGGTGACGACCAGGCAGCCGAGCGCGATGAGAAGGCGGGCCGGCAAGGTCTGGACAAGGGTACTCGGCGGTGTCCGCCGACCGGCGTGATCGACCGGCCCCCGCGCTAGCGTCTGCTCCCCCGTGAAGCGCTCCCTCCTCGCCGCCACCGCCGCCCTCCTTCTGCTCCCCGCGCTCGCGCCCGCGCGCGTGCGTCAGGCCGAGAGCATCCTCCCGCCCGGCCAGAGCGGATTCGTGTCGCTCACCGGGGTCACGAGCGGGACGGGCTCCCCGCACCTCTACGACCAGCAGCCGCTGTTCACGGCGTTCCGCTACAAGAGCGCCCTGTTCAAGCCGTCGACGGCGGGCGGGACCGAGGTCCCCCGGCCGGGCGTCACGATCACGCGCGACGAGTTCGGCGTCCCCGCGATCGAGGCCGGCAACGAGAACGACGCCTGGTGGGGCGCCGGCTACGCGATCGCGCAGGACCGCCTGTTCCAGATCGAGCTGTTCCGCCGCGCGACGACCGGCCGACTGGCCGAGATCCTCGGCCCCGACTACCTCGACGACGACCTGATCGCGCGGCGCGACTACTACACGGGCGAGGAGCTCGAGCGGATGTTCCGCGCGCTCCCGCCCGGCCTGCAGGCGCGCGCTGCGGCCTACCGCGACGGCGTCAACACCTGGGTCCGGCACGTCCGCACCACCCCGCAGGACCTCCCCGGGGAGTTCGCGGCGGTCGCCGTCGCCCCCGGCGAGCTGACCGAGCGCGAGCAGGCGGCGATCGGGGTGTTCCTGGCCCGGACGGTCCCCAGCGGCGACGGCGCCGAGATCCGCAACCTGCGCGCGCTGCGCGAGCTGGGCCCGAAGGCGTTCCGCGCGCTGCTGCCGGTCCGCCACAAGGCCAAGCGCGAGACCTACACGGTCCCTCCGCGCGAGGCGAAGTTCAAGAACCAGCCGGGCCGCTCGCGCAAGCAGGAGAAGCGCGGCTTCAAGCGCACGCTGAAGGCCCAGGCGGCGTGGGAGCTGCCGTCACCTGAGGCCGCCGCGGGCGCGCGCTCGGCGGTGGCGCCGGGCCTGCCGGGCCGCATCGGCGGCTCCTCCATGTTCGCGGTGCGCGGACCGGGCGGCGGCGCCGTCCTGTTCAACGGCCCGCAGCTCGGCTTCTCGACGCCCGAGCTGTTCGTCGAGGTCGAGCTCCACTACCCGGGCGTCGACCTGCGCGGCGTGACCGCGTCGGGCGTGCCGGTGATGGGCATCGGTCACAACGCCGACCTGGCCTGGGGCTTCACGTCCGGCCTCTCCGATGAGGACGACCTCTACGCCGAGACGGTCACGGGGCCGGAGACGTACCGCTTCGGCGGCGAGGAGAAGCGGATGGAGTGCCGCGACGAGACCTTCACCTTCCGCTCCGCGCCGACCGACGCCACCGGCGGGAAACCGCCCGAGACCGGGACGAAGGTGGAGCGGATCTGCCGCACCGTCCACGGACCCGTCCAGCTCGCGTCGGGCAAGACCGCCTACGCCCGGCGCTACGCGATCTGGAACCGCGAGATCGAGACGTTCGTCGGGATCGACCTGCTCAACCGGGCCAAGACCGTGCAGGACGTCGACGCGGCCATGCGGCAGGTGACGTGGAACGAGAACGTCATGGCCGCCGACTCCCAGGGGCAGATCGGCTACTGGCATCCCGGCCTGCACCAGCTGCGCCCGCGTGGGTGGGACGAGCGGCTGCCCTACCCGGGCGACGGCTCGGCCGAGTGGCGCGGGCTGCGCGACCGTGCCAAGGACCCGCACGTGATCAACCCGAAGCAGGGGTGGCTGGCCAACTGGAACAACCTGCCCGCGCGCGGGTGGACGTCGGGCGACGGCGAGGCGCAGGAGCGGCTCACCCAGCGCTACCACCGCGCGCAGTTCCTGCAGCGGCTCGTCGCGGCCCTGGAGCGCAACCCGTCCTTCGACGGCGCCAAGGCGGTCATCCGCCACGCCGGCTCGACGGCGCAGCAGCGCCCGCTGGCGTCCACCCGGCTGCGCCACGCGGCGCGTGGCGCGTCGGGCGAGGCCGCGACGGTGCTCCGCGCGCTGCTCGCCTGGGACGGCTCCTACAACCGGGCCGACGACGCCGGGACCGTCGAGCCCGGCGTCGCGATCTGGGAGGAGTTCAAGCAGCAGGTGCAGGCGCGCGGGCTGCGCTCGCTCGGGGTGGAGCCGGGCGCGGTCGGTCCGGGTGCCAAGGAGCTGCTCGGGACGCCCGGCAAGTCGCACGAGTTCGACATCACCAACGGCGAGGCCTACGGGATCATGCGCTCGTCGCGGCGCGGTCTGCGCGCGGCGGCGCGGGCGACGTTCGGCGTGCTGGCCGAGCGGTTCAAGACGCCGGACGTGACGAAGTGGCGCGAGAAGCGGCGGCTCTACGACATCGCCGCCCAGGGCGCCGGGTCGGCGCCGGAGCTGCCGTTCTTCGACCGCGGGACGTGGGAGCAGTTCGTCGAGGTCGGGCCCTAACGGGGCCGGTCCGCCGCGACCACCCGACGCGGCGCGGCCGTTAGGGCCGTGCGGCGGCTGCGACCGGACAAGTCCACGCGGGCGACCAGTGGCGGGAGGCGGCGTGTGTCGTCACATAGAAAAGCCCCGCCGGAGCGGGGCTTTCCCGTAGCAGGCCGGTAAGCCGGATTCTGTCGTGAGCAGCCATCCATCTGTGCGGCCGACCTGGACCTTGGCGGGCAGCCTGCAAGCGGTCCTGCTTGGCCTTGCATCGGGTGGGGTTTGCCTGGCCGCCGCGTCACCGCGGCGCCGGTGCGCTCTTACCGCACCATTTCACCCTTGCCTCGCCGTCTCCGGCGGTGGGCGGTGTGTTTTCTGTGGCACTTTCCCGCGGGTTTCCCCGGGTC
>DASVQH010000039.1:0-6167 GCA_036389195.1 Solirubrobacteraceae bacterium | reverse complement strand
GCGGCTCTACGCCGCGGTATCCGCGGGCTCCGCGGCCGGCTCGGGGGCCGGCGCGGCCGCCGCGGCCGTGCGCATCGCCGCCCGGGTGTCGAAGCGCCCGCGGGCGGCTTCGACCTGCTCGCCGTGCTTGAGCGACCAGGCGCCGAGCGCCTTCATCGGCGCAGCCATCGTCGCCCCGAGCGGCGTCAGCGCGTACTCGACGCGCGGCGGCACCTCCGGATGCACGCGCCGGCCGACGAGCCCGTCGCGCTCCATCGCGCGCAGCGTCTGGGTCAGCACCTTCTCGGAGATCGGGTCCAGCTCGGCCAGCAGCTCGTGGTAGCGGCGCGTCCCGTGCCCGAGCGCGAGGAGGACGTCGACCGCCCACTTCGAGGACAGCAGGCCGATCGAGTCGCGGATGAGCCGGGCGCAGCGGACCCGCTCCAGCGAGCGGGGATTCTCGGCGGCGGCGATGGCGATGGTGCGGGACATCGGTGGGCTTCCCCTCAATAGAGAATGCGGAGGCGGGCCGGCACGGACGGAGGGACGCCCGGGGCACGGCAGTCGGGGTCGATGACGCAGGCGTGGCCGACCGAGGCCAGCGAGCTCATGTCGGGGAGGTGCTGGATCTCGTAGGCGGCGGACGCCGCGGACGCCGCGGCGGCGCTCGCGGACGCGGCGGCCGGATTGGGGCTGTCGGAGGGGCCGAGGGTGGTGGCCGCAGCGGCGAGCGCGAGCGGCGCCCCGACCATCGCCGCGACCGCCCCGTTGAGGATCGAGCGGCGCAGACGGCGGCGGCGGTGCAGCGCACCGGCGGCGGCGGCCTCGAGCCGCGCGCCGAGCGTCGCCAGCTCGTCCGGGAGTGGGTCGGCGGGCGGGCGCCAGTCGGGGAGCTCGCTCACGCGAGGACCGCCTCACCGGCCGAGCCGTTCCATGCGGTGGACCCGCGGGGTCTCACGCCACACCCCGCAGCTGCAGCGTCAGAGCCTTGAGCGCCCGCACGACCTTGATGCGCGCGGCGTTGGTGGTGCACCCCATGCGGCCGGCCACCTCGTCGTAGGAGAGCTGCTCGATGACGCGCAGCTCGAGCGCCTCGCGCTGCCCGGCCGGGAGCGCGCCGACCGCCAGGCGCAGGGCCGGCTTCAGGCGCGCGGCCTCGACCCGCTCGTCGACCTGATCGAACTCGTCGGATTCCGCGAACGCCGCCGGCAGGCCCATCCGCGCCCGCGCGGCGGTCTCGATCCGGTTGTGCTTGTGGTACTGGCGCAGGAGGTTGCGGGCGATGCCGAACAGCCAAGGCGCGCCCGAGCCGTCCGCCATGTCGCGGAAGCGCCGGGCGCCGTGCCAGGCCTGGGCGAAGGTCTCCGCCGTCAGGTCGAGCGCCGCCGACTCCGAGCGCGTCTCGCGCTGGAACCAGGCGTGCATCCACACGGCGTAGCGCTCGTAGAACTCGCGAAACGCCTGCGGGTCCCGGTGCGCGAGGGAGAGCAGCTCAGCGTCGGTCTTCACCACTACCCACACTATGTACCGACACGCGAAAGCATGTCGCAGATTTTTCCCGCTAGCTCAACGTGGCCTCGAAGACCTGCTCGAGATCGAGCGCTTCCTCGTCGCCCGCGACCGTCTTGTGCAGGCCCATACGGGCGCGGCGGCCGTGGAGGTCCAGCGTGGCCACCTGGTTGTCGAACCACGGCTCCTCGTGCACGAAGCGCCAGCGCACGGGCGGGTCCTCGACGCCGGCGCTGCGGGCCAGCGCGCGGGTGAGGACCTGGGCGGGCCGGGAGGTGGCGAAGCGGATGGCCGTCCGCTCCTTGTCGTCGAGCGGGTTGCGGAACGGCGAGCAGGTGGCCTGCCAGACGTTCGCCGACGCGCCGGTCCCGGCCGGGAAGCCGACCTCGGCGAGATACGCGTGGTGGACGTCGCCCGACAGCGCCACCACCGACGCCGGCCCCGGCCCGCGGCGGCCGGTCGCCACGTCGCCGATCAGGCCGCAGACCCGCCGGAAGGAGTCGCCGAAGGCGGCCCAGTGCTCGAGGTCGAGGCCCTGGCGGATCTTCTCCCCCGCGCGCATGCCGAGCGCGCCCCAGGCGCCGTCGCAGACCGCCTCGTTCCAGGCCTCCAGGTAGTGCATGCCCGGCGCCAGCAGCAGCGGCAGCGACGTCCCGAGCAGCAGGTGCTCGTAGTCGCCCTCGAGGTGCTCCTCGATCCAGCGGAACTCCTCGTCGTCGATCATCTCGCGCCGGCCCGGGCCGAGCATCCGCCCCGCCCGCGAGTCCATCATGATCAGCCGCGCCGGGCCGATGTCGCGGCAGAAGCTCCAGCGCTTGCCCTCGACCTCGCGGTCGGCGCGGAAGGCGAACTCGCGCAGCAGCGCGCCGGCCGCGTCGCCGTCGTCGGCCTCGCGCAGCGCGCAGTACAGCGGGTCGTCCCCCAGGTCGGCCGGAGCGAGGTTGCCGAGGTGCTGGTAGAGCCAGTAGGAGGCCAGGCCGCCGACGATCCGCTCGTCCCACCAGCCCTCCGCTCGCATCCCGCGGATCCACGCCTCCGAGGTGTTCCAGTCGTCGTGGACGTCGTGGTCGTCGAAGATCATCGCCGTGGAGACCGTCGAGAGCAGCCAGCGCGCGTAGGGCTCGCCCCACGACTCGCGGTACAGCAGCGTGTACTCCTCGAAGTCGGCGACGGTCTCGTACGGCGGGATGGTCGTGTCGCGGCGCGCCCGCAGCGCCTCCTTGGTCGCGGGCGACACCTCGTCGGCGTAGACCTGGTCGCCGAGCATCAGGAGCAGGTGCGGCCACTCCTCGGGCGGCGTGTCGCGCATCTGCAGCGCCACGCCACGCAGCGCGTCGGCCTCGCGGCCCTCCGGGTGCTCGTCCTTGGGCAGCGCGTAGGGCGCGTGGTGCGGGGCCGCGACGCGGCAGGAGCCGAACAGCAGCTTCACCGGCCCGCCGGGCTCCGGCGTGCGGATGACCGACGGCGGCATGTCCGAGCCGGCCTCGGGCCACGCGCGCTCGCCGTCGAGGGCGACCTCGTACTCCGTCACGGTCCCCGGCTCCAGGCCCGAGCAGTGCACGAGCGCGTAGTGGTGGCCGAGCACCGGGAAGGTCCGGGCGCGGCAGCCGAGCACCTGGACCTCACAGGGCGCGTCGGTCTCCACCCACACCGTCGCCTCGGTCTCGGCGAGGTACCGCAGGAGCGGTCCGAGGACCAGGCGGGCCATGCCCGGACACTACCCTCACCGGCCCGATGCCAGAAGTCCGCTCCCTCGTCCTCCTGCTCGTCGTGGCGGCCGCGCTGGCCGCCGGCGGCTGCGCGACGTCGACCGGCAGCGACCGGCCGGACTCCGACGTCACGCTGCTGCTCGACTTCCAGCCCAACGGCGTCCATGCGGGCATCTTCCTGGCCGCCGCCCGCGGCTACGACGACGCGGAGGGCGTGCGGATGAAGATCCGCACGCCGGGCGCGTCGACCGACGCCCTGCGCGCCCTGCGCACCGGGCGCGCCGCCTACGCGATCCTCGACATCCACGACCTCGGCCTGGCCCGCCAGCGCGGCGCCGACGTGGTGGGCGTCATGGCGGTCGTCCAGCGGCCGTTGGCCGCGGTGATCGCCCAGCCGGGGATCCGCGCCCCGCGCGACCTCGAAGGCGAGCGCGTCGGGGTCACGGGGCTGCCGTCCGACGACGCCGTCCTGCGGTCCGTCGTCCGCGGGGGCGGCGGGGACCCGGCGCGCGTGCGGCGGACGACGATCGGCTTCGAGGCCGTCAAGGCGCTGCTGGCCGGCCGGGTGCAGGCGGCGACGGCGTTCTGGAGCGCCGAGGGCGTCGCCCTGCGCGAGCGCCGCCCCGGGTTCCGCGAGTTCCGCGTCGACGACTACGGCGCCCCCGCCTACCCGGAGCTCGTGCTGTGCACGACGCGCGAGCGCCTGCAGGACTCCCCGGAGGAGGCGCGGGCGCTGATCCGGGCCCTGCAGCGCGGCTACGGCGAGACCCAGCGCGACCCCGAGTCCGCCGTCACCGCGATGGTCGACCGCGAGCCCTCGCTCGACCGCGCGACGGTGGCCGCCGAGCTCGACGCCGTCGCGCCCGCGTTCTCCGCCGGGGCCCCCGCCTACGGCGCCCTCGACCCCGGCCGCCTGCGCCGGTGGTCGGCCTGGGACGTCGAGTTCGGGATCCTCGACCGCCCGGTCGACGTGGCGCAGGCCTTCGACACCCGGCTCGTCGGCCGGGTGGAGAACCCCTAGCGCGCTAGGCGACGGCCGCCTCGCGGGCGATCCGGGGCAGCCAGCCCAGCGAGCGCGGCAGGTACCAGTTCCACTCGCCCAGCAGCTTCATGCTCGCGGGGAGCAGCACGGCGCGGACGATCGTGGCGTCGACGAAGATCGCCACGGCCAGGCCGACGCCCATCTGCTTGTACTCCATCGAGCCGAGCGTCGCGAAGACCGCGAACACCGCGACCATGATCATCGCGGCGCTGGTGACCACGCCGGCGGTCTGGCGCACGGCGGCCCCGACCGCGGCGTCCGTGGACATCCCCGCGTCGACCAGCTCGCGCACGCGGCTGAGGATGAACACGTGGTAGTCCATCGACAGGCCGAAGAGGATCACGAACAGGAAGAGCGGCAGCCAGGAGACCACGGTGCCGGTGGAGTCGAAGCCGAGCGCCGACTCCAGCCACCCGTGGCCGAACACCAGCGTCAGCACGCCGTACGCCGCGCCGACCGACAGCAGGTTGAGCACGATCGCCTTCAGCGGGACGACGAGCGAGCGGAACGTCACCAGCAGCAGCAGGAACGCGAGGCCGCCGACGAAGGCGAAGACCAGCGGCAGGCGGGCGTTGAGCATCGCGTCGAAGTCCGCGCTGTCGGCCGTCGTGCCGGTGACCGCGACGCGGACGCCGGGCAGCCGGCCGAGCGTGGCGGGCAAGTGGCGCTCCCGCAGTGCAGCCAGCGCGGCGCGCGAGCGCCGGTCGGTGCCGGTGCCGGCCAGCGGCACGACGACGCGCGCGACCCGGTGGTCGGCGGTGACGTCGGTCGCGATGACGCCGCCGGCGCGGCGGCCGAGCGCGGCGATCTGCGCGCGCACGGCGGGCGCGGTGACGTCGGCGGCCTGCACCGCGACGACGGCCGGCTCGGTACGGCCGGGGAACGCCGCCTGGATGGCCTTGTAGGTCTGCACCACGTCCAGGTCCCGCGGCAGGCTGCCCGTCCCGGGCAGCGCGGTCTTCATGCCCAGCGCGGGGACGCTGAGCGCCACCAGCAGCCCGCCGGCGACGGCGGCGGCGACGGCCGGGCGGCGCAGGACGCGGTCGAGGATCGCGCCGAGCAGGCGGCCCTGCCGGCGGCCGTGGCCGCGACTGCGGCTACGGCGGCGGAAGGGCAGCCGGCCACGCTCGACGCGGTCGCCGAGCGTCGCCAGCACAGCGGGCAGCACGGTCGTCGAGGCCGCCAGCGCCACGGCGACGACGAGGATCGTCCCGGTGGCGATGGCCGTGAAGGTCGCGATGCCGGTGAGGTAGAGCCCGCCCATGGCGATAATCACGGTGACGCCCGAGACGAGCACCGCGCGCCCCGACGTCGCCGCGGCGGCCTGCAGGGCGGCGGCGGCGTCGCGGCCGGCGGCGCGCTCCTCGCGCTCGCGGCGCAGGTAGAAGAGCGAGTAGTCGACGCCGACGGCCAGCCCGACGAGCAGCACGACCGAGCTGACCGCGTCGTCCATCGGCCACGCCTGGCTGAGCACGTCGAGGACGCCGAGCGTCGCGGCGACGGAGGACAGCGCCAGCAGCAGCGGCACGCCCGCGGCGACCACCGAGCCGAACGTGACGAGCAGGATCAGCAGCGTGATCGGGACCGAGGAGCGCTCGGCGCGGGCGAAGTCCCGGTCGACCGACTCGTCGATGGCGATGTCGGCGCTCGCGTCGCCGACCTGGCGCAGCTCGAACCCGGGCAGGCGGCGCTGGAGCTGGGCGGTGACGGCCTGGACCTCGTCGACGTGCCCGTAGGCGGCGCGCGGCGGGCCGGCCAGCGTCATCGGCACCAGGACGGCGTGGCCGTCGCCCGAGACCTGCGGCTTGCCCACCTGCTCGACCTCCGGCATGTCGCGCAGGCGCCGGGCGACCGCCGTGACGACCGCGCGGTAGGTGTCGTCGCCCGCGGCGTGGCGGCGGCTGCGGACGAGCACGACCTCCTCGACC
>DASVQH010000038.1:0-2088 GCA_036389195.1 Solirubrobacteraceae bacterium | reverse complement strand
CCGACGTCGTCGCCGGCGGCGCGGGCGGCGACCAGCTCCTGGTCTCCCGCGGCGAAGCCGGCGAAGCGCCCGACGGCCTCGACGGCGGCCCCGGCCGGGACACCGCGAGCTTCACGTCCGCGCCCGCCCCGGTCACCGCGGACCTCGCCGCGGGAACGGCGCGCTTCGGCGACAAGGCCGTGGCGCTGGCCGGGATCGAAGCGCTCACCGGCAGCTTCTTCGCCGACCGGCTCGCCGGCGGCGCCGGGGACGACGCCCTCGACGGCTCCCACGGCACCGACGTCCTCGACGGTCGCGGCGGGGACGACGACCTCACCGGCGGGCCGGACCCCGACACGGTGCGCGGCGGCCCAGGCGACGACCGCCTGGAAGCCGACGAGGTCCCGTACGGCTTCCTCGACCCCGATCCCGACCCTCTGAACCGCCTCGACTGCGGCGCCGGCGACGACACGGTCGGCCGGCTCGGGGACCGCGACACGGTCCGCGCGAGCTGCGAGCGCTTCGCCGGCTACCGGCTGCTCGCCGATCCGCGCCGCCCGGCGCCGGCGCACCTGTCCGTGCGCCGCTCGTCGGGCCGCCCGATCCTGCGCCTCGACGCGGTGACCGGCCGTGGACGCATCCACCTGCTGACCCGCCACTACGCGCCGCCGGCGCGGCGGCACCGCGTGCGCCTGGGCGGGCACGCCCGCGCGGTGCTGCGGCGCGAGCACGCCCGGCGCCTGCTCGTCCGCCTCGGCGACCCGCGTGACGAGGGAACCACGCCGGACCGGTTCTTCCTGCGCCTCTCACCCACCGATTGATGCGGCCGGCGCTGGGTAGCCGCTCGAGCATGGAGATCCCCAAGGAAAAGATCCTCGAGCTGCTGCAGCAGCGGGGCAAGCACGACGAGGCGGCGCAGGCCGACCAGGAGCTGCCCGGGCAGGTCGACCCCGAGCGCGACTCGGGCCTGCTCTCGAAGTTCGGCCTCGACCCGCAGGACCTGATGGGGCTGCTCGGCGGCCTCGGCGGCGGTGGCGCCGGCGGCGCCCTCGGCGGCCTGAAGGGGAAGTTCGGGCTCTAGGAGCGCTCGCCGCCCGGTTCCCACCAGGGCGTTCCGCGCTCCCCCAGGGCGACCTTCGCGGCATGCACGCGGGCGCGCCCGTCGCGCTCGGCGGCGGCGTCGCCCGCCCGCTTCGCCGCCGCGATCGCCCGCCGGGCGCTCATCAGCTCGTCGACCAGATCCTGGCGCCGTGCCTCGGGAAGCCGGGGATCGGAGGCGCGCCAGCGCCGGCCGTCGACCACGATGTAGCGTCCGTCGGGCGTGCGTTCGGCGGGCATGCCGACCCGGTACCCGCCGGAGACGGCGCTACTCGGGCGGCCCGATCGCGGCGGCCTCGGGCCCGAGCGCGTCGACGTAGCCGGCGTGGACCTCGCGCCCGCGGTCCTCCGTCGACCATGGCGGCGTCGCGCCGACGCTCCACGCCTCGACGACGATCCGGTCCGGGAACCACGCCGTCAGGTGCTCCGGCTCGGCCAGCGCCCGCCAGCCCTTCCTGGGCGGATGTGCGAGGCGCCGCGTGAAGCGCAGGCGCGGCCCGCCGGCCGTACGGTCAACCCAGTTCGACGACCACCTTCACGTCGTCCTCCCCGCGCTCCAGCGCCTCGCCGAACTTCTCGAGCGGCACGCGGCGGGACACGAGGTGCTCGAGCCAGCCGCGGTCGGCGCGGGCGAGGGCGTCGACCGCGGCCTCGTAGTGCGCGCGGTTCGCGTTGACCGAGCCGAAGACGACCTGGTTGCCGAGGACCATCGCGTCGTTGAGCGCGGCCACGTCGACCCCGACCTCGTCCCCGCCGCCCGCCACGCCCGTCAGGCAGACGATCCCGCCGCGCGCGGCGGCGCGCACCGCGCCGAGGACGACCGGCGGCGCGCCCGTCGCCTCGACGACCACGTCGTACTCGCCGGCCTCGCGGACGTCGGCCGCCAGGTAGGTCGCGCCGAGCCCGCGGACGAGCTCCGGCTTGACCCCGTCCTGCACCCGGTCGAGCACGTGGACGTCGAGCCCGCGCTGGACGCCGAGCAGCGCCGCGAGGAGCCCGATCGGCCCGGCC
>DASVQH010000037.1:0-2056 GCA_036389195.1 Solirubrobacteraceae bacterium | reverse complement strand
CGACCTCGTCCTCGCGCTCGGAGGCGTCGAGGACGTCGAGCGCAGGGGCCGCGGCGGCCCGCTGAAGCGCCTCGCGCTGCAGGGCCACGAGCTGCTCGGCCGCGTCGCGCTCGACCCCGGACTCGACGAAGGCGCCGAGCGCGCCCTGGACGGTGTCGAGCGCCTCCACGAGCGCGTCGACCGTCCGCCTCGCGGCGGCCGCAGGGTTGTTGAGCTCGTGAGCGAGCCCGGCGGAGAGCGTGCCCAGCGACGCCAGCTTCTCGTGGCGGCTGAACGCGCCCTCGATCCGCCGCATCGTGTCGACGATCGCCCGCGCCACGGTCCGCTCCACCGAGCGCTCGGCGTGCACGAGGTCGAGGAAGGCGCTGCGGTCGACCAGCGCCACCCGGGAGCGCGTCACCGCGCGGTTCTCGACCACCCAGGGCGTCTCGGTGAGGATGGCCAGTGCGCCCATGTAGGTCGGCGCGATGTTGCGCCCCGCGGTCGCGCCCTCGTAGCGCGGGTCGATGGCGATCACCTCGCCCTCCAGCAGCACGAGGAAGTGCTCGGCGGGCGCGCCGGCGGGGACGAGCAGCTCGCCGGGCTCCAGGTGGCGTTCGGTGGCGGCGGCGGCGAGGCGGCTCAGCGCCGCGTCGTCCAGTCCGGCCAGCAGGTCGATCCGGCGGAGATCCTCGACGCCGATCGGCACCCGCGGGTTCTTACCACCTCGGCGGCGTCTCCTCGAGCTCGATGACCTCGCGGCGCAGCTCGGTGGCGACCGTGCGCTCCTCGCCGACCACGTCGAGGTGCACGCGCACGCGCTCGCGCGGGACGACGCGCGTGCGCACGCCGATCGCCTCCTCGGCGTGCAGGACCATCACCAGCGTGTCGTCGTCGAGCGCGAGCTCGCCCGGCTCGGCGACGCCGTCGGCGATCTCCTCCTCGTAGACGTGCAGCTCCTCGCGGCGCAGCGGGACGCGGACCTCCACGTAGTCGGTCACGATGCGCTTGGCGAAGCGCACCCGGCGGACCGGGCGCACCTGCGTGCCGGCGTGGTGGAGCTCCTCCTCGGAGCGGGTGATCGCGTCGTCCTGGGGGGGCATGCCCTCGTTCTTCCCCAAGGCGCGGCGCGCCAACACCGGTGCGCGGTCAGGCGACCAGCGTGGCGTGGAGGTGCTCGAGCGTGCGCTCGGGATCCGCGCAGAGCCCGGTGTGCACCGGCGACGCCTGCACGACGGTGCTCGAGGGGGCCACCAGCCAGTGGAAGCGCTCGGACATCGGCAGCTCCGCGACCGCGCCGGCGGCCGGGTCGCCGGCGGCGACGCGCTCGAGCAGCCCGAGGTGGCGCTCGATCGGCACCGGGTCGGCGTAGGGGGCGAGCGCCGCCAGCCGTGCCCGGTCGAGCCGGACGCTGGCCTGCAGGAAGCGGCGGGTGCGGCAGAAGAGGATCACGCCGGCGTTCAGGCACTCCCCGCGCTCGATGCGCGGGACGACCCGAAGCAGCGCGTACTGGAAGGGATCACGCGCCGGTGCGGGCACGCTCGGCCTCCTCGGCGAAGTCGCGGGGCCCGGCCAGGCGGGCGAGCAAGAACTCGGCGTAGGCCTCGGCAGCGGGGCCGCCGGGGAGCCAGTCCGGCGGGATCTGCGCGGCGATCGCGTGGAGGCGCTCCGGCGTGAGCGCGGCGGCCAGCTCCGCGTCGACGTCGCCGATCGGCGCGGCGTAGGGCAGCAGCACGTGGTCGGCGATCGCCGGGAACGCCCGCCGCGGCTGCTCGGGCAGCGGCTCCGGGCGGTGCTGCACGTAGAGGGCGGCGCCGTGGTCGATCAGCCACACCCGGCCGTGCCACAGGAGCAGGTTGGGGTTGCGCGGCGTGCGGTCGACGTTCATGGCCAGCGCGTCGAGCCAGACGATCGAGGCGGCCAGCGCGGGGTCGAGGGCGGCGGCGGCGCCGGCGTCGAGCGGCAGCGAGCCCGGGAGGAAGTCGAGCGCCAGGTTGAGCCCGCCACTGGCGGCGATCAGGTCCTGGATCTCCGGGTCCGGCTCGGCGTGCCCGAGCGCCGGGTCGAGCTCGGCGAG
>DASVQH010000036.1:0-21962 GCA_036389195.1 Solirubrobacteraceae bacterium | reverse complement strand
GCGCTGGTGGTAGGTCTCGGTCGGCGTGAAGGCCGTGTAGTCGTGCGTCCCCACCAGCGCGGCCGCGCAGGCCTGGAGCGCGGCGAGGTCGACCCGGTGCGGCCACCACAGCGCGCGGCCGTGCTCGAAGGGCGAGGGCGCCGAGCGGGCCAGCACGCGGTAGCGGTACGCACGCGCGACCGCGTCATGGCGGGCCGAGAAGCCCTCCGGCGCCTCGACGGCGTCGAGCACCGCGATCTCCACCGGCAGCAGCCCGTTGACCGAGCGCAGCCGCGGCAGCGGCCCGGCGTAGGACGCCACCTGCCCGAGCGCGTGGACGCCCCGATCCGTCCGCCCCGCCACGACGAGCGAGACGTCGCGCCGCAGCACCGTCCGCAGCACCGCGCGCAGCTCGCCGGCGACCGTCCGCCGGCCGGGCTGCTCGGCCCAGCCCGCGAAGGGGCCGCCGTCGTAGGCGACGGTCAGCCGGACGATGGGTCCTACACGAGCTCCAGGTACACCATCTCCGTGGAGTCCGACCGCCGCGGGCCGAGCTTCAGGATCCTGGTGTAGCCGCCGGGGCGCTCCGTGTAGCGCGGCGCGATCTCGTCGAACAGCTTGTAGATGATGCCCTTGTCGGGGTGCTGCAGGGTCGACATCGCGAGGCGGCGCGAGTGCAGGTCACCCTTGCGGGCGAGCGTGATCAGCTTCTCGATCTCCGGCTTGACGGCCTTGGCCTTCGCCTCGGTCGTCTTGATCCGCTCGTGGTCGATGACCTCGATGCAGAGGTTGGCGAGCAGCGCCTTGCGGTGGGCGGAGTCGCGCGAGAGCTTGTGGCGGGTCTTCTGGTGGCGCATGTCAGTCGGCCCGCAGCGCCAGCCCGCGCTGCTCCAGCGTCTCGATGACCTCGTCGATCGACTACTTGCCGAAGTTCGGGATGGCGTTGAGCTCGCCCTCCGACTTCGACACGAGGTCGCCGACCGTCTGGATGCCCGCCCGCTTGAGGCAGTTGTAGGAGCGGACGCCGAGCTCGAGCTCCTCGATGAGGATGTCGTCCATCGGCCCGCCGCTCGTGCGCACGCCGGCGCCCGCCAGCGCGCCCGCGCCGACGCCCGCCGGGGCGCCGCCGTTGTCGAGCGCCATGCCGGCCGGGCCGGCGCGCAGCTCCTCGATGCGGTCGGCGTCGGTGAAGATCGACAGCGACGAGATCAGGATCTCGGCGGCCTCGCGCAGCGCGGCCTGGGGGTCGATCGAGCCGTCGGTCTCGATGTCCAGCGTCAGCTTGTCGAAGTCGGTGCGCTGGCCGACGCGGGCCTGCTCGACGGCGTAGGCGACGCGGCGGACCGGCGAGAAGATCGAGTCGATCGGGATGACGCCGATCGGCTGGTCGGGGGACTTGTTGTCCTCGGCCGGCGTGTAGCCGCGGCCGCGGCCGATCGTCAGATACAGCTCGAGCTTGGTGCGCTGCTCGAGCGTCGCGATGTGCGCGTCCGGGTTGAGGATCTCGACGCCCGAGGGCAGGTCGATGTCCTTCGCGGTGATCTCGCCCGGGCCGGTGACGACGAGCGGCGCCTCGATCTCCGTCGCGTCGGAGTGCATCCGGCAGACGATGCCCTTGAGGTTGAGGACGATGTCCGTGACGTCCTCCGTCACGCCCTTGATCGTCGAGAACTCGTGCGCGACGCCCTCGATCCGCACCGACGTCACCGCCGCGCCGGCGAGCGACGCGAGCAGGACCCGCCGGAGCGAGTTCCCGAACGTGTAGCCGAAGCCGCGATCGAGGGGCTCAACCGTGAACGAGCCACGATTCTCCTCGACCGTCTCGGCGGTGATCCGCGGAATCTGGAAGTCAAGCATCAGTGTCCTAGCGTCGTATCGGGGGGAGGGAGGGAGGCTTCGGCTTGGCGTTAAGGGCACGCCCGCCGCAGAGAACGACCGCCCGGCCTTACTTCGAGTACAGCTCGACGATGAGCTGCTCCTGCACCGGCGCGGCGATCTCCCGCCGCTCCGGCCGGCGCAGCACCTTCGCCGTCAGAGAGTCGTGGTCCGCCTGCAGCCACGGGGGAACCTGCGCGGTGAGCTCGGTCGCGTCGCGGATGACCGTCTCCGCGCCCGTCTGCGCCTTCACGGCGATGACGTCGCCCTCGCGGACCTGGTAGCTCGGGATGTCGACGCGGCGGCCGTTGACCGTCCAGTGACCATGCATGATCAGCTGGCGCGCCTGCCGGCGCGAGGCGGCGAAGCCGAGGCGCACGAGCACGTTGTCGAAGCGGCACTCGAGGATCCGCAGCAGGTTCTCGCCGGTGATGCCCGGCTGGCGCGAGGCCTTGTCGTAGTAGGTGCGGAACTGGCGCTCGAGCACGCCGTAGTACCGGCGCGCCTTCTGCTTCTCGCGCAGCTGCACGCGGTACTCCGACTGCTTCTGGCGCCCGCGGCCGTGGTCGCCCGGCGGGTAGGGGCGGCGCTCGACGCCGCACTTGTCGGTGAGGCAGCGCTCGCCCTTGAGGAAGAGCTTCTGCCCTTCGCGGCGGCACTGCTTGCACTGGGGAGATGAATCGCGAGCCATGCGGTGATCAGACCCTTCGCCGCTTGCGGGGGCGGCAGCCGTTGTGTGCCTGGGGAGTGACGTCGCGGACGCCGGTGACCTCGAGCCCGGCGGCCTGCAGCGAGCGGATCGCCGTCTCGCGACCCGAGCCCGGGCCCTTGACGAAGACCTCGACCTTCTGCATGCCCTGCTCGATGCCCTTGCGGGCGGCCGCGTCGGCCGTGACCTGCGCGGCGAACGGCGTCGACTTGCGCGAGCCCTTGAAGCCGGCGCCGCCGGCGGACTCCCACGCGATGACGTTGCCTTCGCGGTCGGTGAGCGCGACGATCGTGTTGTTGAACGACGTCTTGATGTGCGCCTGGCCGATCGGGATGTTCTTGCGGACCTTGCGGCGGCCGCGCTGGGGGCGCTTCGGAGCCGGCATTACTTCTTGCCGGCCTTCTTCTTGCCCGCCACCTGCATGCGCTTCGGACCCTTGCGCGTCCGCGCGTTGGTCTTCGTCTTCTGGCCGCGGACCGGCAGGCCGCGCCGGTGGCGGATGCCCCGGTAGGCGCCGATCTCCATCAGCCGCTTGACGTTCTGGGACCGTTCGCGCCGGAGATCGCCCTCGACCATGTAGTCGGAGTCGATGATGTCGCGCAGCCGGGAGACCTCGTCCTCGGTGAGGTCGCGGACGTAGGTGTCCGGCGAGATGCCGAGCTTGGCGAGCATCTCGTTGGAGGTCGAGCGACCGATCCCGTAGACGTAGGTCAGACCGATCTCGACGCGCTTGTTGAGGGGGATGTTGACCCCGGCGATACGAGCCATGTTCTTCGCGCTACCCCTGCTTCTGCTTGTGCCGTGGGTTCGAGCAGATCACGAGGACACGACCATGGCGCCTGATGATCTTGCACTTCTCACACATCGGCTTGACCGACGGACGTACCTTCATGTTCCCTTTCCGGATGTGAAGTCCAGGCGGAGCGGCTCTGGAGGCCGGTACGGCCTCCGCTACCACTCCGCGGAGCGATTGCGCACGGAAGCGGACCGCCTCTGAGCGCGACGGAACAGACTAGCAGGGGTCAGGCGGCCGCGCTGTGCGCGGACTCGTGCCACGGAGTCAAGATACGCGGCCCGTCGGCGGTAACCGCGACGGTGAACTCGAAGTGGGCCGTGACCGAGCCGTCCTGGGAGTAGATCGCCCAGCCGTCGTCGCCCATCCGCACGGCGTGGCGGCCGGCCGTGGTCATCGGCTCGATGGCCAGGACCATCCCCTCCTCCAGCGGGATGCCCTTGCCGGCCGGCCCGTAGTTGGGGATCTGGGGCTCCTCGTGCATGGAGCGCCCGATGCCGTGCCCGACGAGCGAGCGCACCACGGAGAAGCCGTTGGCCTCGACGTGCTCCTGCACGGCGTGGGAGATGTCGCCCAGCCGGTTGCCGGGCCGCGCCTGCGCGGCCGCCCGGAACAGCGACTCCTCGGTGACCTCCAGCAGCTTCGCGGCCACCGGCGAGATCTCGCCGACCGGGAAGGTGCGGGCGGCGTCGGCGACCCAGCCGTCGTACACCACGCCGATGTCGACCGACAGGACGTCGCCGCGCTTGAGCGCGTAGGACCCGGGGATCCCGTGGACGACCATCTCGTTCGGCGAGACGCAGATCGAGCCCGGGAAGCCGCGGTAGCCCTTGAAGGCGGGGGTCGCGCCCTGCGAGCGGATGAACTTCTCCGCGGCGGCGTCGAGCTCGCCGGTGGTCACGCCCGGGCGGATCTTGCGCGCCAGCAGATCCATGCACCGCGCATGGATCTCCCCGGCCGCCGCCATCTTGTCGATCTCGGCCGGGGTCTTCTTGATGATCACGCGAGCACCGCCGCGATCACCGGGACGACCCACGCGGATGACCCGCAGGGTCTCATCAGAGTCGCTCTTCGAGGCGCAGCGTGGCGAGCGTGGCCCGGATGTGGTCGTGGACCTCGGTCGGCGGCCGCGTCCCGTCGAAGCGGCGCAGCAGGCCGCGCTCGTCGTAGTACTCGATCAGCGGCTCGGTCTGGCGGTGGTAGGTCTCCAGCCGGTGGCGCACCGTCTCGGCCTTGTCGTCCTTGCGCTGGGTCAGCGGGGAGCCGTCCTCGTCGCAGACGCCCTCGACCTGCGGCGGGTCGTGCTCGACGTGGTAGACGCGCCCGCTGGCCGACACGCGGCGGCCCGAGATGCGCTGGATGACCAGCTCGTCGGGCGCCTCGATCAGCAGCACCGCGGTCAGGTGGCGGCCGCGGTCGCCGATCGCCTCGGCGAGCGCGTCGGCCTGCGCGACCGTGCGCGGGAAGCCGTCGAGCAGGAAGCCGTCGTCGCCCTCGGCCTCGATGCGCTCGAGCAGCATCGCGATGATCAGCTCGTCGGGGACGAGGTCGCCGGCGTCCATGTAGGCCTTGGCCTGCTGGCCGAGCTCGGTCTCGTCCTTGACGTGCGCGCGCAGCATGTCGCCCGTGGCCAGGTACGGAAGGTCGAAGTCGCGCCGCAGCCGCTCGGCCTGCGTGCCCTTGCCCGCGCCCGGGGGGCCGAGCAGGACGAGGTTGAGCTCGGTGCTCACTTCAGGAACCCTTCGTAGTTGCGCATCATCAGCTGGGCCTCGAGCTGCTTCATCGTGTCCAGCGCGACGCCGATCACGATCAGGATCGAGGTGCCGCCGAAGAAGAAGTTGGCCGACGTCTGGTTGATGAGGATCGTCGGCAGCGCGGCGACCGCGGCGAGGTACAGCGCGCCGGGGAAGGTCAGGCGCGCGAGGATGCGGTCGAGGAACTCGGCGGTCGGCCGGCCCGGGCGCACGCCGGGGATGAACCCGCCGTACTTGCGCAGGTTGTCGGCCTGGTCGATCGGGTTGAACGTGACCGCCGTGTAGAAGTACGTGAAGAGCACGATGAAGATCGTCTCGCCGACGATGTACTGCCAGCCGTTGGGCGAGAAGAAGTTCGAGAGGCCCTTGGCGCCCGGCACGAGCTCGCCGACCGTGGGCGGGAAGGCCATGATCGAGGCGGCGAAGATGACCGGGATGACGCCCGCCATGTTCACGCGCAGCGGCAGGTAGGTCTGGCCGCCGCCGCTCATGCGCCGGCCGATCACGCGCTTGGCGTACTGGACCGGGATGCGGCGCTGGCCCTCCTGCACGAAGACGATGGCCGCGATCACCGCGAGCGCGACGAACGGCATCATCACCTTGAAGATCTGGTCGGAGTTCGTCGCCCAGGCCTGGATGCCGCGGGGCAGCCCGGAGACGATCGAGGCGAAGATCATCAGCGAGATCCCGTTGCCGATGCCGCGCTGCGTGATCAGCTCGCCCATCCACATCAGCAGCACGCAGCCCGCGGTGAGACAGACCACGATCAGGATCACCGTGCCGGCGGTGAAGTTGTCGATCACCGGCGCGCCCGCCGAGTTGCCCTGCGAGCGGAAGAGGAAGACGTAGCCGACCGCCTGCGCGGCGGCCAGGCCGACGGTCAGGTAGCGCGTGTACTGCGTGATCTTGGCCTGCCCGACCTCGCCCTCCTTCGACAGCTTCTCCAGCGACGGCGAGACCACCGTGAGGAGCTGCAGGATGATCGACGCGGTGATGTAGGGCATGATCCCCAGCGCGAAGATCGCGATCCGCGAGAGCCCGCCGCCCGTGAAGGTGTTGAGCAGCCCGAGGACGTTCGAGCCGGCGTAGTTCTTCTCGATCTGCTCGAGCGCGTCGGCGTTGACGCCGGGGACCGGGATGTAGGAGCCGAGCCGGTAGAGCGCGAGGAGCAGCGCGGTGAACGCGAGCTTCTTGCGGATGTCCGCGACCCGGAAGGCGTTGAAGATCGTGGACAGCATGCGACTAGGAGATCAGCTGGGCGGTGCCGCCGGCGGCCTCGATCGCCGCGCGAGCGGACTTCGAGAACCCGTGCGCGTGGACGGTCAGCGGCTTGAACAGCTCCCCGCGGCCGAGCACCTTGACCGGGATGTCGCGCCGCGTGGCCAGGCCGACGGCCTTCATCGCGTCGACGTCCACGGAGGCGCCGGACTCGAAGCGGGCCTCGAGGTCCTCGAGGTTGACCGGCTGCGTGTGCGTCCGGAACGGCTCGAACGGCATCGACATCTTCTTGTTCGGCCCGCGGAGCTTGCGCATCCGCATGTGGATCGGGTTCTGGCCGCCCTCGAAGCGCGCCCGGCGCTTGGCGCCCGCGCGCGAGCCGGCGCCCTTGTGGCCGCGCCCGGAGGTCTTGCCCATGCCGGACCCGTGGCCGCGGCCGACCCGCTTGCGGTCCTTCTTGGACCCCGGGGCGGGCTGGAGGTTGTGGAGGCCGATCTCCTCGGGAGCCGGCGTCGTCTCGTCGGCCATGACTACTTCTCCTCGACGGTGATCAGATGGCGGACGGCGTGGACCATCCCGCGCAGCTGCGGGGAGTCCTCGCGCTCGACGGTCTGGCCGATCTTGCGCAGCCCGAGCGAGCGCAGCGTGGCGCGCTGCGGCTTCGTGGTGCCGTTGGCCGACTTGACCTGCTTCACGACGAGCGTGCTCATGCGGGCGCGGCCTCTTCGGCGGCGGCCTCGGCACGCGCCGGGGCGTCGTCGTTCTCCGGGCCCGTCTGGCCGTTGCCGTCGGAGGCGGCGGCGGCCACGGACTGCAGGCCGAGCACGCGATCGACCGACAGGCCACGCAGCGCCGCGATCTCCTCGGGGCGGCGCAGGTCCTGCAGCCCGGCGATCGTCGCCTTGACGAGGTTGATCGGGTTCTGCGAGCCGAGCGACTTCGAGAGGATGTCGTGGATCCCGGCCAGCTCGAGCACCGCGCGCACGCCGCCGCCGGCGATGACGCCGGTACCGGGCGAGGCCGGCTTCATGAAGACGCGGCCCGAGCCGAAGATGCCGGTCGTCTGGTGCGTGATGGTCGAGCCGTGGCGCGGCACGCGGAAGAGGTTCTTCTTCGCGCGCTCGACGCCCTTCTGGATCGCCAGCGGCACCTCGTTCGCCTTGCCGTAGCCGGCGCCCACGACGCCGTTCTCGTCGCCGACGACGACCAGGGCGGTGAAGGAGAAGCGCCGGCCGCCCTTGACGACCTTGGCGACGCGGTTGATCTCCACAACGCGTTCCTGGAGGTCGAGCCCGGCGGGCGAGACGGATCTATCGGGAGCGGCCATAGGGGTCTCTCAGGGTAGTAGGTCTCTAGAACTTCAGGCCGCCCTCGCGGGCGCCCTCGGCCAGGGCCTTGACGCGCCCGTGGTACTGGTAGCCGCCGCGGTCGAAGACCACGGTCTCCACACCGGCGGCCTTGGCCCGCTCGGCCAGCAGGGCGCCGACGCGGGTGGCCTGCTCCATGCGTCCGAGCGAGCGCAGCTCGTCCTCGATCCAGTTGACGGCGGCCAGCGTGCGGCCGGCGTCGTCGTCGATGAGCTGGGCGAAGATGCCGCGGTTGGAGCGGAAGACGGCGATGCGCGGCCGCTCGGCGGTCCCGTGGACCTTCGCGCGGACGCGCCGGCGCCGCTTGAGGCGCTTGGCGGGACGGGATTTGACGCTCATGCGCTCAAGCTCCGCGTGGTGGTCGGCGTGCCGACGGTACGATCGAACCGGATTCGCATTACGCCCTCTTTCCTACCTTCCGGGCCACGTACTCGCCCTCGTAGCGGATCCCCTTGCCCTTGTAGGGCTCGGGCGGACGCTGCTTGCGGATGATGGCGGCGATCTCGCCGACCTGCTGCTTCGAGTTGCCCTTCACGATCACGCGGGTCGGGATCGGGACCTCGAAGGTGATGCCCTCGGGCGCCTTGATCGAGACGGGGTGCGAGTAGCCGAGCGCGAGCTCGAGATCCGAGCCCTTCAGCTGCGCGCGGTAGCCGACGCCCTGGATCTCCAGCGTCTTGGTGAACCCGGTGGTGACGCCCTCGACCATGTTGGCGACGAGCGAGCGCGTCAGCCCGTGCAGGGCGCGGTGCTCGCCGCGGTCCGTCGGGCGGGTGACGATGAGCTCCTCGCCCTCCTGGCGGACCTCGATGTCGCGCGACTTGCGCTCGAAGAGGTCGCCGCGGGGGCCTGCCACGCGCACGACCTCGCGCTCGACGACCACCGTGACGCCCACGGGGACGGGGATGGGCTTCTTTCCGATGCGGGACATGGCAGGCCTAGTGGATCTGCGCGAGGACTTCGCCGCCGACGCCCGCAGCGCGCGCGTCGTGGCCGGTCATCACGCCCTGGGAGGTCGAGACGATCGCGGTGCCCATGCCGCCGAGCACCTTCGGGATGGACCGGGCGTCGACGTAGGTCCGCTGGCCCGGGCGCGAGACGCGCTTGAGGCCGGAGATCACGGACACCCGGGCTTCCGTGTACTTCAGGCTGACGACCAGGCGGTCGCCGGCGTGCTCGGCGTCGGCCGGCAGCACCTCGTAGCCCTCGATGTAGCCCTGCTCGCGCATGACGCGGGCGATCTCGATCTTCAGCTTGGACGACGGCATCTCGACCGTCTCGTGCGCGGCCTGGATGGCGTTGCGGATCCGCGTGAGGAAGTCCGCGATGGGGTCGGTCATCGACATGAGGACCTACCAGCTCGACTTCGTCATGCCCGGGATGTAGCCGTTGTGCGCGAGGTTGCGCAGGCAGATCCGGCAGAGCCCGAACTTGCGGAACACCGCGCGGGGGCGGCCGCAGTTGCGGCAGCGGGTGTAGCCGCGGGTCTTGTACTTGGGAGTGCGCTGCTGGCGCACGCGCTGGGAGGTCTTGGCCATGGAGGAGTCCTCTAGGTCTTTCTATGCGGGGATGGCGTCGCCGGCGACGATGCTCTCGAAGCCCTGCGGCCGGGTGTCGCGGGCGAACGGCATGCCCAGCGCCTCCAGCAGCGCGAAGGCCTCGGCATCGGACGAGGCGGTGGTGGTGATGGTCACGTCCAGGCCGCGGACCTGGTCGACGGCGTCGTAGTCGATCTCGGGGAAGATGATCTGCTCGCGGACGCCCATCGAGTAGTTGCCGCGCCCGTCGAAGGAGCGCGGGTTGAGGCCCCGGAAGTCGCGGATCCGCGGGATCGCGACGGAGGTCAGGCGGTCGAGGAACTCGTACGCGCGCTCGTCGCGCAGCGTCACCACGAGGCCGACCGGCATGCCCTCGCGCAGCTTGAAGGCCGCGACGGACTTGCGGGCGCGCCGGATGTTCGGCTTCTGGCCGGCGATCGTGCCGAGCTGCTCGGCGGCGGCCTCGAGCATCTTGGAGTCCTGCTTGGCCTCCCCCACGCCCATGTTGAGCGTGATCTTGGTCAGCTTCGGCGCCTGCATGATCGAGGAGTAGCCGAAGTGCTCGATGAGCTTCGGGCGGATCTCCTCGTTGTAACGGTCCTTGAGTCGTGCAGCCATGGCGATCAGTCGAGCTCCGTGCCCGAGCGCTTGGTGACGCGCAGCCGCGTGCCCTGCTCGGTGCGGCGCACGCCCACGCGGGTGGGCTTGTTGTCCTTGGGGTCCAGCAGCGCCACGTTGGAGACGTGGATGGGCCCTTCCTTCTCGATCACGCCGGCGGCCGCGTTGGGCCGGCCGGGCGTCGGGCGCTGATGGCGCTTGACGATGTTGAGGCCCTCGACGTAGACCTTCTCCTTCTTGAGGTCCACGCGCAGGATGCGGCCGGTCTTGCCCTTGTCCTTGCCGGAGATCACGACCACGGTGTCGTCGGTACGCAGCTTCATGGCTCAGAGCACCTCCGGGGCCAGCGAGACGATCCGCATGAAGTTGCGGTCGCGCAGCTCGCGCGCGACCGGCCCGAAGATGCGGGTGCCGCGCGGGTTGTTGCCGGCGTCGATGATCACGGCGGCGTTCTCGTCGAAGGCGATGTAGGTCCCGTCGTCGCGACCGAACTCCTTGCGGGTGCGGACGACGACGGCCTTGACGACGTCGCCCTTCTTGACGGTGCCGTTCGGGATCGCCTGCTTGACGGTCGCGGTGATGACGTCCCCCACGCCCGCGTAGCGGCGGCGGGAGCCGCCCTGCACGCGGATGCAGAGGATCTCGCGGGCGCCGGTGTTGTCGGCGACCTTCAGACGGGTCTCGTTCTGGATCATCGGGCGCGCTCCAGGACATCCACCAGGCGCCAGCGCTTGGTGCGCGACAGCGGGCGGGCCTCGACGATGCGCACGGTGTCGCCGACGTTCGCGTCGTTGGCCTCGTCGTGGGCGTGGAACTTCACCGAGGTGCGCAGGATCTTGCGGTAGCGCCGGTGCCGGCGGGCCTCGTCGACCCGGACCACGATCGTCTTGTCGGCCTTGTCGGAGACCACGACGCCCTGGCGGACCTTGGGCCGGCCGGGGCCGTGCTCGGCCGCGGGCGGCGTCTGCGCGGGACCGGCCTCGCCGGCTTCGGCGCGCTTCGCCTTCAGCTTGGCGCGGTAGGCGCGGCGCTGGCGGGCGTTGCGCTCGCGGCGGGCGCGGCGCTCGGCGTCGCGCTCCTCCGGGGTCTTCGGACCGCGGCGGCCGGCGGCGCGATCACGCTCGCTGCGGCGCGCGGCGCGGCGCTCGGACTGCGGGACGCCCGGCGCACCGGGGGTCGGGACGCCACCCTGCTGCTGCGCGTTGTGGACCTCGTCGGCCAGCGTGTCCGTCTCGACCACCGTGGGCTCGGGCGTGCCGGCCTGCTCGGTGGCGTTCTGGACCTCGTCGGCGAGGGTCTCGGGAGTGTTCGGGGGGGTGTCGTCGGCCATGGGAAGGTGGGTCCTAGGAAGTGGTGTGTGCGTCGAGCACGATGCCGCGCTGGCGCGCCACGGTGAGCGCACGGGCGAGCTCGCGCTTGGCGGTGCGGAGGCCCGCGGTGTTGTTGAGCTCGCCGGTGGCGTGCTGCATCCGCAGGCCGAAGACGTCGCGACGGGTCGTCGCGACGTGCTCGCGCAGGCGGTCCTCGGTCAGATCGTGGAGCTCTCGGGTCTTCATGCCTGCTGCAGGTCCTCGCGCACGACGAACTTGGTCTTGACGGGAAGCTTGTGGCCGGCGAGGCGCATGGCCTCGCGCGCCAGGGGCTCCGGCACGCCGGAGAGCTCGAACATCACGCGACCCGGCTTGACGACGGCGACCCAGCCCTCGGGGTTGCCCTTGCCGGAGCCCATGCGGGTCTCGGCGGGCTTCTTGGTCACCGGCTTGTCCGGATAGACGTTGATCCACACCTTGCCGCCACGCTTGATCTTGCGCGTCATGGCGATACGGGCGGCCTCGATCTGCCGGTTGGTCAGCCAGCCGGCCTCCAGCGTCTTGAGCCCGAACTCGCCGAACTCGACGTTCGGCTGGGCGCGCGAGAGCCCGGCCATGCGGCCGCGGTGCTGCTTGCGGTGCTTGACTCGCTTGGGGGACAGCATCAGCGCGAGATCCCTCCGGAGAGGTCGGGCCGGATGTTGCCGCCGCGGCCTCCGCCGCCGCCGCCACGACCGCCGCCGCCACCGCCGCGGCCTCCGCCGCCGCCGAAGCCACCGCCGCCGCCGCCACGGCCGCCGCCGCCGCCCTGGCCGCCGCCGCCGCCGCGACCGCCCGGGCCGCCGCCACGGCCGCCCGGACCGCCGCCCTGGCCGCCGCCGCGCCCGCCGCGGCCACCGCCACCGCCGTCGCGCCCGCCGCCGCGGCCGTCGCGCCCGCCGCCGCGGCCGTCACGGCCGCCGCGCCCGCGGCCACCGCGGTCGTCCTGGCCGGGGCCGCCCTTGGGCTCGTCCAGCGAGGTCAGCGCCTCGCCCGCGTAGCCCTCCGGCATGACCTCGCCGCGGTTGATCCAGCACTTCACGCCGATGCGGCCGAAGGTCGTGCGGGCCTCGTAGAAGCCGTAGTCGATGTCCGCGCGCAGCGTGTGCAGCGGGACGCGGCCGTCGGAGTACATCTCCTGGCGGGCCATCTCGGCGCCGCCCAGGCGGCCGCCGACCATGATCTTGCAGCCCTTGGCGCCCGAGCGCATGGCGCTGGTGAGCGCGCGCTTCATGGCGCGCCGGAAGGCGACGCGGTTGACGAGCTGCTCGGCGATCGACTGCGCGACGAGCTTGGCGTCGAGCTCCGGGCGCTTGATCTCGAGGATGTTGACCTTGATCGACTTGCCGGTGATCCGGTGCAGGTCGCGGCGCAGCGCGTCGACCTCGGAGCCCGACTTGCCGATCACGATGCCCGGGCGCGCGGTGTGGATGTTGACCTCCACCTCGCCGGCGTCCTTGCGGATCGTGATGTCGGAGAGACCGGCGTGCGCGAGCTTGCCCGTGATGTGGTTGCGGATCTGGATGTCCTCGATCAGGTAGTCCGAGAAGTTCTTCTCGTTGAACCAGTTGGACTTCCAGTCGTGGATGTAGCCCACGCGCATGGCCTCGGGATGGACCTTGTGACCCATGAGTTCTTCTCTAGTCCTTCGGCGTGAGCGTGATCGAGAGGTGGCTGGTGCGCTTGCGGATCTTCGTCGCGCGCCCCATGGCGCGCGGACGGAACCTCTTGAGGGTAGGACCCTCGTCCGCGTGGACCGAGGCGATGCGCAGCTCGTCCCCCACCAGCTCGTGGTTGTTCTCCGCGTTGGCGACCGCGGACTCCAGCAGCTTGCTCCACGCCTCGGCCGCCGCGCGGGGCGTGAACGCGAGGATCGCGCGAGCCTGCTCGACGTCCTTGCCGCGGATGTGGTCGCAGACCAGCCGCGCCTTGCGGGCGGAGGTGCGGACGTACTTCGCCTGGGCCTTGACGACCACGGCGGCGTCGCCGGAGCGGCGCTTGGCCGGCTTGGCGCGCGGGGCGGGCTCGGGCTGGGCGTTGGAGCCGCCGCCACGGCGGCCGCGACGGCGGCGCGCGGGCGCGGCCGGCTCGTCGACGCCGGGCGCGGGCGCGTCGCGGGTGGTGGTCGTGTCGGCCGCGGGAGCGTCGTCGGTCGCGGCGTCGGCCACCGGCGCGGCGTCCTCCTCGGAGGCCTGCTCCTTGGCGGTCTCGCGGGCGTCGGCCTCCTCGACCTTCGCGTCCTGCTCGGCGATGAAGGCCTCGTCGGCGCGGGCCTGCGCCTTCTCGGCCTCCTCCGGGGTGAGGTCTTCGGGCGTGCTCATCGGACCTTGCCGCTCCCGGCGTGGCCGCGGTACGTGCGGGTGGGCGCGAACTCGCCGAGCTTGTGCCCGACCATGCCCTCCGAGACGAACACGGGCACGTGCTTGCGGCCGTCGTGGACGGCGATCGTGTGCCCGACCATCTCCGGGAAGATCGTCGAGCTGCGCGACCAGGTCTTGACCATGGTGCGGGCGTTGGCCTCGTTCATGGACTCGATGCGGGCCATGAGGCGTTCCTCGACCCACGGGCCCTTCTTGGAAGAACGGCTCATCGGTTGCTGCTTCCCCTCTTGCCACGGCGTCGGCCGCGGACGATGTAGCGATCGGACTGCTTGCCCTTCTTGCGGGTGCGGTAGCCGAGCGTCGGCACGCCCCACGGGGTCTGCGGATGGTTGCCCAGCGAGCCGGCGCCCTCGCCGCCGCCGTGCGGGTGGTCGACCGGGTTCATGGCCTTGCCGCGCGTCTGCGGGCGGACGCCCAGGTGGCGCTTGCGGCCGGCCTTGCCGATCGTGACGTTCTGGTGGTCGGCGTTGCCGATCACGCCGATGGTCGCACGGCACTCCGCGCGCACCAGCCGCATCTCGCCCGACGGCAGGCGCAGCGTCGCCATCTCGCCCTCGCGCGCCATCAGCTGGACCGAGGCGCCGGCCGAGCGGGCCATCTGGCCGCCCTTGCCGGGCTGGAGCTCGACGTTGTGGACGATCGTGCCGACCGGCATGCTCGACAGCGGCATCGCGTTGCCGACGACGATGTCCTGGCCGGCGCCCGAGACCACGGTCTGGCCGACGCGCAGCCGGGCGGGAGCGAGGATGTAGGCCTTCGCCCCGTCGGCGTAGTGCAGCAGCGCGATGTAGGCCGTGCGGTTGGGGTCGTACTCGATCGACGCGACGACGGCGGGGACGCCGTCCTTCGTGCGCTTGAAGTCGATGACGCGGTAGGCGCGCTTGGCCCCGCCGCCGCGGTGGCGGGAGGTCTTGCGGCCGCGGTTGTTGCGCCCGCCGGTCTTGTGCAGCCCCTCGGTGAGCGACTTCTCCGGCGTGGTCTTGGTGACCTCGGCGAAGTCCGAGAAGGTGATGAAGCGGCGGCCGGGGGAGGTCGGCTTGACCTTCTTGATCGGCATTAGAGATCGGCCTCCAGGCCCTGGAAGATCGGGATCGTGTCGCCCGCGCGCACCTGGACGATGGCCTTCTTCCACTCACGGGTGCGGCCGGAGGTGTAGCCGCGGCGCTTGGGCTTGGACTTCACCGACAGCGTGCGGACCTCGAGCACCGTGACGTCGAAGAGCTCCTCGATCGCCTGCTTGATCTGGGTCTTGTGGGCGTCGGCGTGGACGCGGAAGGTGTACTTGTCGGCCGTCGCGAGGACGTAGGACTTCTCGGAGACGACCGGGCGGATGATGACCTGGGATGCGTCCATGACTAGGCCTCCGCCCCGGAGTCGGCGACGGTCCGCTCGGCCTTGCGGGCGCGGGCGGTGACGGAGTCGAGCGCGGCCCGGGAGAGGATCACCTGCGAGGCGCCGACGAGGTCGGCGATCCCGACGCCGTCGGCCGGCAGGACGCTCACGCGGGCGAGGTTGCGGAAGGACTTGGCCGCGACGGCCTCGGCCTCGGTCAGCGCGATCAGCACCGAGGAGCCGAGCCGCTCGGCCAGCAGGCCGCCGGCCTGCTTGGTCGACGGCGCGTCGAACGCGCCGGCGTCCAGCACGGCGATCGAGCCGCGCTCGGCGTGCAGCGAGAGCGCGGCGCGCAGCGCGGCGCGGCGCGCCTTGCGGTTGACCTTGACGGTGTAGTGGCGCGGGCTCGGGCCGAAGACGGTGCCGCCGCCGGTCCAGATCGGCGAGCGAGAGGAGCCGGCGCGGGCGCGGCCGGTGCCCTTCTGGCGCCACGGCTTGGCGCCGCCGCCGCGGACCATGCCGCGAGTCTTGGTGGCGTGCGTGCCCTGCCGGCGCGCGGCCAGCTCGGCCACGACGCACTCGTGCACGAGCGGGCCGTTGAACGGCGCGCCGAACACCTCGTCGTCGAGGGCGACGGTCTCCGTCGCGCCCAGGATCGGTGCCTCAGGCATCCGTACGCACCTCCACGGTGGCGCCCTTGGGTCCGGGCACGGAGCCGCGGACGAGCATCAGGTTGCGGTCGGGCATGATCTCGACGATCTCCAGGCCCTTCTGGGTCACGCGGCCGCCGCCCATCCGGCCCGGGCCCTTGATGCCCGGGAGGACGCGCGAGGGCGTCGCCGAGGCGCCGATCGAGCCGGGGGCGCGGACGTTGTGCGAGCCGTGCGACTTGGGGCCCGCGGCGAAGTTGTGGCGCTTGATCGTGCCCTGGAAGCCCTTGCCCTTCGACTTCCCGGCGATCTTCACGGTCTGGCCGACCTCGAAGGCCTCGACGGTGACCGTGTCGCCCACCTGCAGCTCGCCGGCCTCGTCGCGGAACTCCTTGATCGTGCGCAGCGGCGGAGCGCCGGCCTTCTTGAGATGGCCGAGCTCGGGCTTGGAGAGCGCCTTCTCGCGGACGGCGTCGAAGCCGAGCTGGACGGCCTCGTAGCCGTCCGTGTCGTGGGCGCGCACGGCGAGCACCGGGCAGGGCCCGGCCTCGAGCACGGTGACGCGCTCCACGCGGCCGTCGGCGAGGAACCGCTGGGTCATGCCCAGCTTCTTGGCGAGGATGGCGGGCATCTGACTAGCCGAAGGCGAGGCGGATCTCGATGTCGACGCCGGCCGGGAGGTGATCCAGGCGCTGCAGCGAGTCCACGGTCTTGGGGGTGGGCTGGTGGATGTCGATCAGGCGCTTGTGCGTCCGGATCTCGAAGTGCTCCTGGGAGTCCTTGTCCTTGAAGGGTCCACGGAGCACCGCGTAGCGGTTGCGCTCGGTCGGGAGCGGCACCGGACCCGACACCGTCGCGCCGGTCCGCGTCGCCGTCTCGACGATCTCCTTCGCCGCCGTCTCGATGGCCGACGCGTCGTAGGCCTTCAGGCGGATGCGGATCTTGTTCTGGGCTGCGGTGGCCACGGGGGTTCAGGTGTCGTTTCTGTCCGGTGCTTGGTGTGAAGTCTGTGCTGGCTCTTTGCGCGAAAGGGGCTGAGGCCCGGGCGCACTGAGAGCGGGCCGCGACCTGCGCGGCCCGCTCTCGATGGTCGTATCTGCTGGGAACTACTAGCCCTGCGGGTGCTGCTGGGTTACTTGACGATCTCCGTCACGACGCCCGAGCCGACGGTCCGGCCGCCCTCGCGGATCGCGAAGCGCAGGCCGGCGTCCATGGCGATGGGCTGGATCAGCTCGATCTCCATGGCGACGTTGTCGCCCGGCATGACCATCTCCGTGCCCTCGGGCAGGTTGGCGACGCCGGTCACGTCGGTCGTGCGGAAGTAGAACTGCGGCCGGTAGCCGTTGAAGAACGGCGTGTGACGGCCGCCCTCCTCCTTCTTGAGGACGTAGACCTCGGCCTTGAAGCGGGTGTGCGGGGTGATCGACCCCGGCTTGCACAGCACCTGGCCGCGCTCGATCTCCTCGCGCTTGGTGCCGCGGAGCAGGCAGCCGACGTTGTCGCCCGCCTGGCCCTGGTCGAGGATCTTGCGGAACATCTCGACGCCGGTGACCACCGTGTCCGCGGTCTTCTCGTGGATGCCCACGATCTCGACGCGGTCGCCGGTGTTGACGACGCCCTGCTCGATGCGGCCGGTGGCCACGGTCCCGCGGCCGGTGATCGAGAAGACGTCCTCGACCGGCATCAGGAAGGGGCGGTCCAGCGCGCGCTCGGGCTCCGGGATGTAGGAGTCCAGGTGGCTCGCCAGCTCGATGATCTTCGCCTTGTACTCCTCGTCCCCGTCCAGCGCCTTGAGCGCGGACCCGACGACGAACGGCACGTCGTCGCCCGGGAAGTCGTACTCGGAGAGCAGCTCGCGGACCTCGACCTCGACGAGCTCGAGGAGCTCCTCGTCGTCGACCATGTCGGCCTTGTTGAGGAACACGACGATGTACGGCACGCCGACCTGGCGGGCGAGCAGGATGTGCTCGCGCGTCTGCGGCATGGGGCCGTCGGCCGCCGAGACCACGAGGATCGCGCCGTCCATCTGCGCGGCGCCCGTGATCATGTTCTTCACGTAGTCGGCGTGGCCGGGGCAGTCGACGTGCGCGTAGTGGCGGTTCTCGGTCTCGTACTCGACGTGCGAGGTGGCGATCGTGATCCCGCGCTCCTTCTCCTCCGGCGCGTTGTCGATCTCCGCGAACGAGCGCGACTGACCGCCGTACTTCTCGGCCAGCACGGTCGTGATGGCCGCCGTCAGGGTCGTCTTGCCGTGGTCGATGTGACCGATGGTGCCGACGTTGACGTGCGGCTTGTCCCGCTCGAACTTCTCCTTCGCCACTGTGTGTCTCCTGTTCTAAGTCTTGGTTGCTTTAGATCCGGTGGCGAGCCAACGGAAGAATCTAGCCGATCTAGGCGGGGACGGGCTCGCCGGTCCGCGCCTCGATGACCTTCTCGGCGATGTTCGGCGGGACCTCGTCGTAGCGCTCGAACTGCATGGTGTACGTGGCCCGGCCCTGGGTGTTGGACCGCAGGTCGGTGGCGTAGCCGAACATCTCCGACAGCGGCACCGTGCCCGTGACCGAGAGCGCGTTGCCGCGCCGCTCCTGGCCCTCGATCCGGCCGCGCCGGCGCGAGAGGTCGCCGATGACGTCGCCCAGGAAGTCCTCCGGGGTCACGACCTCGACCGCGAAGATCGGCTCCAGCAGCACGGGCTTGGCCCGCCTCGCCGCTTCCTTGAGCGCCAGCGAGCCGGCGACCTTGAAGGCGATCTCCGAGGAGTCCGTGTCGTGGTACTTGCCGTCGGTCAGCGTCACGCGGACGTCGACCATCGGGTAGCCCGCCTTGACGCCGGTCTCCAGCGCTTCCTCGACGCCCTTCTCGACCGCCGGGATGAACTCGGTGGGGATCGAGCCGCCCTTGATCTTGTTGATGAAGTCGAAGCCCTCGCCCGGCGCCGGCTCGACGTCGATGTAGACGATGCCGTACTGGCCCGAGCCGCCGGTCTGGCGGACGAAGCGACCCTCGATCTTCTGCGCCGTGCCGCTGATGGTCTCGCGGTAGGAGACCTGCGGGCGGCCGACGTTGGCGTCGACCTTGTACTCGCGCATCATGCGGTCGACCAGCACCTCGAGGTGCAGCTCGCCCATGCCCGAGATCTCGGTCTGGCCGGTCTCCTCGTTGGTCTGGACGCGGAAGGTCGGGTCCTCCTCGGCGAGGCGGCCCAGCGCGACCGACATCTTCTCCTGGTCGGACTTCGTCTTCGGCTCGATGGCGACCTTGATGACCGGCTCCGGGAAGGTCATCGTCTCCAGCCGGATCGGCTTGTCGGGCGCGGCGAGCGTGTCGCCGGTGATGACCTGCTTGATCCCGACCGCGGCGGCGATGTCGCCCGCGTAGACCTCCTGCACGTCCTCGCGCTCGTTGGCGTGCATCATCAGGATGCGGCCGATGCGCTCGGTCTTGCCGGAGTTGACGTTGAGCACCCGCGAGCCCGCCTCGAGCTTGCCCGAGTAGACGCGGAAGTAGGTGAGCTTGCCGACGTAGGGGTCGGCCATGATCTTGAAGGCGAGCGCCGAGAACGGCTCGTCGTCGGACGCCGCGCGAGAGGCGGGGCGGTCCTCGTCCTCGCCGCGCACGGGCTCGTGCCCGACGATCGGCGGGACCTCGAGCGGGCTCGGCAGGAAGTCGATGACCGCGTCGAGCAGCGGCTGGACGCCCTTGTTCTTGAAGGAGGAGCCGCAGAGCACCGGCGTCAGCGCGGCCTCCAGCGTCGCCTTGCGGATCGCCTCGACGAGGACGTCCTTGGGGATCTCCTGCTCCTCGAGGATCAGCTCGACGAGCTCGTCGTTGAAGTCGGAGACCTTGTTGAGGAGGTCCTCGCGGGCGGCCTGCGCCTCTTCGAGCATCTCGCCCGGGATGTCCTCGATCACGACCTCCTTGCCGAGGTCGTCCTTGTAGACGATCGCCTTCATGCCGATCAGGTCGATGATCCCGGCGAAGTCGCCCTCGGCGCCGATCGGCAGCTGGATCGGCACGGGGTTCGCCCCGAGGCGGTCGATCATCGTCTGGACGCCCTGCGCGAAGTTCGCGCCGATGCGGTCCATCTTGTTGATGTAGGCGATGCGCGGGACCTTGTACTTGTCGGCCTGGCGCCACACGGTCTCGGACTGCGGCTCGACGCCGGCGACGGAGTCGAACAGCGCGACCGCGCCGTCGAGCACGCGCAGCGACCGCTCGACCTCGACCGTGAAGTCGACGTGGCCGGGCGTGTCGATGATGTTGATGCGGTGGTCCTTCCACTCGCACGTGGTCGCCGCCGACGTGATCGTGATCCCGCGCTCCTGCTCCTGCTCCATCCAGTCCATGACGGCCGCGCCCTCGTGGACCTCGCCGATCTTGTAGGACTTCCCCGTGTAGAAGAGGATGCGCTCGGTCGTCGTCGTCTTGCCCGCATCGATGTGGGCCATGATCCCGATGTTCCGGGTCTTCTCGAGTGTGAACTTGCGCGGCATGTCGATCCTCAGCGTTCGGGCAAGAAAAAGGCCCCGGAGGGCCTGGACCTTCGTCAAGAGGCGACGGATGACTATAGCATCCGGATTGTGCGCCCCAATCAGGCTCTACAACCGCTTTTGACCTGGCTCTCGCGCTACGGGCTGCTGCTTCTGGCGGGCCTCGGAGCGCTGCTCTTGGTCGTCGCGGAGTTCTCGACATTGTACGAGGTCGTGGCCATCACGGCGGTGGTTCCGGGCGGCACGTCGACCGTCGGCGAGAACCACCTCTACGCGCAGCTGCTGCTGGCGGTGTTCGCGGTGCTGATGGCGTGGGGCGCGTTCGTCGGCGGCTCGCGCCCGGCGGCGTTCGCGGTCGTGCTCGTCGGGGCCGTGTCGCTGTTCATCGTGCTGGTCGTCGACCTGCCCGACGTGAGCGACGAGGGGCTGCTCGCCGAGACCTACGAGAGCGCGAAGGCGTCGCCGCGGACGGGGTTCTACCTCGAGGCGATCGGCGCGGTGCTCGTCTTGCTGGCGGGGGCCGCGGCGGTGCTGCTCGGCGCGGCGACCCGGACGCGCGAGCCGCGCCCGCGCCGCCGGCGCGACCGGCCCGCGCCCGAGTCGGAACCCGAGCCGCCCGCGGGCGCCGAGGTCGCGGCCGAGAGCTGAGGCGCCGCGCGTCTTCGGCGGGACTTCGGGCATCGAGAGGGGAGGGTCTTCTCGCGCGTCTCTGTCCGGGACGCGGGGAGAGGGGAACGGCTTGCGAGAGTCGCGGTGAGGGGGCTCGGGCGTGGCTGGTGTGCACAACGTCACATCCGTGGTGGCTGCAGCCGCCGTTGTGACGTTGTGGGGGCCGTGGACGTTCAACGTCACAACCGGCCCGGTCGGCTCCGCGGATGTGACGTTGTGGGGTTTCCGCCTCTCGTCAACCCGCCTTGACCACCATCGGACGGCCAACGTGGATCGCTCCCTGTGTGGGCGACCGGCGTGCCACGTTGACCACCGCCGCTCTCCGGTCCTTCACCGCGGCGAAAGGCAGACGACTACTCACCCATCAGAGAGGCAGTTCCGCACGGTCCTGCAGCCCGCCTCCGCCCGAACGGAGCGCCCAGGTAGCGGGCCCCGCGCCGATCCGGCCGCAGCGCGCCGGGATCATCCTGTGACGAGCAGCGTGGCGACGCGGGCCACGACCGCCTCGGGCCGGTGCTCCACCTGGTGCCAGGTCGTCCGCAGGACCCGGTAGCCGGCGGTCTGGAGGTGGGCGTCGCGGAGGCGGTCGCGCTCGAAGGCGCCGCGGTCGCTGTGGTGGGCGTAGCCGTCCATCTCGACCACGAGCCGCTGCGCGCGCCAGACGAAGTCGACCTCGTGGCCCTCGACGAAGACGTTCGTCTCGGGAGCCGGCAGATCGGCGCGGCGGAGGATCTGCCGGAGCCGGCGTTCCGCCGCCGATCGACTGAGGCCGCCCCCGAGCGCTTCCCGCAGCGCGCGGGCGCCGGCCCGGCCGGCCGCGCGGCCGAGCAGCGCGTCGCGCGCGAACAGGCGGCGCAGCTGCGCGGCGTCGACCGCGTCGCCGAGATCGGGCGACCCGACGGCCGCGAGGTCGAGCAGCGTCCGGTCGGGCGCGGTGACCGGGATGCCGTGGATCCGCCGGAGGTCGTGCTCGGGCATGTCGGCCGTGTGGCGAACCGTGATACCCGGAGGCCATGGCGGCGCGTCGGGACGCGCGTCACCTCGACGGGACCCGATCGTCGGGGCAGGAAGCCCCACAGGACCGCGGCGCTGCGATGGCTGAGCACCGCGCCCGGCCCGGACGCCAGCACGGCCGCCAGGTCCCGGCCGAGCGGTGAGATCGCGGGGTGGCCCGCGGTGGATCGGGTGCAGCCGACCCGATTCGACCCTGGTCTGGATCGCCTCGCGGGTCACTCCGGCG
>DASVQH010000035.1:0-8578 GCA_036389195.1 Solirubrobacteraceae bacterium | reverse complement strand
CCGTCGCCGGCTTGGTCGCCGCGGGCTTGGGCGTGGCGGGCTTGGGCGTGGCGGCCGGCGCCGGCTTGGCGGCCACCGGCACGGGGCCCTGGCCCACGGGCTCGCTGCGCAGCGACAGCGCGCCGCCGCGGTTGCGGCCGGTGACGATCACCCGCAGCGTGCCGGCCAGCGCGCCGGCGTCGCCGAAGTCCCGCGCGGCGAGGGTGAGCGTCGGCTTGACCGCGGCGTCGACGGCCCGGCAGGCCTCGCCCGCCGCGTCGCAGCGGACCCACTGGTACTCCAGCGCCACGGGGGCGGTGCCCGTCCACGCACCGGGCTGGACGCCGAGCCGCGAGCCGATCTTCAGGACGCCCGCGGGGCGCTCGATCGAGGGCGGCCCGTCTGCGGCCGGGCCGACCGCCGCGATCGCCTCGGTCGGCGTGCTGGCCGTCTCGGTCCGGCCGCCCGGCCCGCGCACGCTGACCAGCACCGCGATCCGCTGCCCGACGTCGTCCGGCCCGAGCGCGTAGGTGGCGCCCGACGCCCCGGCGACCGGCGCGCAGCGGCTCGCGTCGGCCCCGCAGCGCTGCCAGTAGTAGACGGTGGTCAGCGGGCCGGTCCCGGTCCACTCGCCGGGATCGACCCGCAGCACGCCGCCGTCGCGCAGCGCGGAGCCCGGCTCGACCACGACCGCGGGCGGGCGGGTGGCGGCGGGCACCGAGCCGGCCACCAGATCGGTCAGCTGGCTGGCCGCCGAGACGGTCCCGCCGGCGTTGCGGGCGCCGACGACGAGGCGCAGGCGCCGGCCCACATCAGCTTCGGCGAGCGTGTAGTCGGCGTCCGTCGCGCCGGGGATCGCCTCGCAGACGCTCGGCGCGGTGCAGCGCTCCCAGCGGGCGGTGACGTCGATCGGGGCGGTGCCGGCCCAGGTGCCCCAGGTGGCGTGGACGCGGACGCCGGGCTGGGCGCGCGCGGCGTCGAGGCGCAGCGTGACGGTGCCGACGAGCGCGGGCGCCAGCGCCTCCACCACGCCGGTGGGCTCGGAGGTCTCGACCGCCGCGGAGGTCTCGTTGGCCGCGCGGACGCGGACGCGCAGCGCATGGCCGACGTCGGCATCGGCCAGCGTCCGCGTGGAGGCGGTGGCGCCCGGGATCGTCGCGCAGGCGGCGCCGGCGGCGTCGCAGCGCAGCCACTGGAACGTGGTGACGATCGGCGCGGCGCCGGTCCACAGGCCCGGCTGGGCGGTCAGCTCGCTGCCGGAGCGCAGGTCGGTGCGCACGGCGATCGCCGGCGGGACGGAGAGCGCGGGCGGCGCCCCGGTGATCGCGGCGGTCGGCTCGCTCACCGCGCGGCCCTCCCCCACGCCGTTGTCGTAGGCCACGGAGATCCGCAGCCGCGCGCCCTTGTCGAGCGCGCCCGGCACGTAGCGGTTGCTGGTCGCGCCCGGGATCTCGGCGCAGGCGGCGCCCTGCGGGTCGCAGCGCTGCCAGCGGAAGACCGGGACCATCGGCGGCCCGCCGTCCCAGGTCCCGGTGGTCGCGGTGAGCGGGACCCCGACCGCGGCGAGCCCGCCCTCGCCGCTGACGCGCGGCGCAGCCAGGTTGCGCGGCGGGTCGTCGCGGACGACCTTCGTCGCGGCGGTCCGCGCGGCGACGCCGAGCCCGCGCGCCGCGTTGTCGACGTGGACGCGCAGGCGGATCCGGTGGCCGAGGTCGGCCGCGGTGAGCCGGTAGCGCGGCGCGCCGGCGCCGGTGATCGGGGCGCACCCGGCGCCCGCCGCGTCGCAGCGCAGCCACTCCCGGGTGACGGTCAGCGGGGCGGTCCCCGTCCACGTCCCGTCGCCGGCGGTCAGATCCTGGCCGACGCCGGGCCGCCCGGTGATCGACGGCGGCGTCGCGAACGCCGGCGGACGCGGGGAGGCGACGACGGTGCGCGCCGCGAGCGCGGAGGTGCTGCCGCCGGCGTTGCGGGCGATGACCTCGAGGCGGATCCGGTAGCCGAGGTCGGCCGAGCCGACGCGGTAGGTGGTGCCGAGGGCGCCCGGGATCGTGCCGCAGCTCGCCGTCAGCGGGTCGCAGCGCGCCCAGCGGTAGTCGTACGTGAACGGGACCGCGCCGGTCCAGCGCCCGGGCGCGGCGGTCAGCACCTCGCCGTCGTACGGGGTCCCGGTCACGGTCGGGAGCTCCAGGTTGCGCGGCGGGTCCCCCGCGACCGTGGCGGTCGTCCCCGACGGCGCGGTGGCCGACCCGCCGGCGTTGGCCGCGGTCACCTGGACGCGGACGCTCGAGCCGATCTCCGACGCGCGCAGCTGGTAGGTGGCGGCGGAGGCGCCGTCGATCGGCGCGCAGCGGACCGGCACCGTCGTCGTGCAGCGCTCCCACTGGTAGCGGTGCTCGATCGGCGTCGTCCCGCTCCACTCGCCGGGGTCGGCGCTGAGCGTGCGGCCGTCGCGGGGGACGCCGACGACCGTCGGCGCGACGCGGCTGGCCGGCGGGTCGGGGACCACGAGCGGCGTGCGGTCGGAGACCGCGCGGACCGGCTCGGCGGTGGCCGCGTTGGTCACCGACACGCGGAGGCGCAGCGTGTGGCCGATGTCCGCCCGGACGAGCCGGTAGGTCGCGGACCCGGCGCCGTCGACGGCGGTGCACGCCGCGCCCGCGGCGTCGCAGCGCAGCCACTGCAGGTCCATGCGGCGGGGCTCGGTCCCCGTCCATGTCCCGGTGGTGGCGCTCAGCGCCTGCCCGTCGCGGGCGGCGCCGGTGACGGCCGGCGGCTCGGTGAAGGCGGGCGCGACCGCGGCGATGCCGTCGATCGGCGGGCTGTAGCCGACCCCCGGCGTCGCGGCGGCGTTGGTCACGGTGACGCGGACGCGCAGCGTCGCCCCGACGTCGGCGCTGGTGAGCCGGTAGGTCGCCGCCGTGGCGCCCGGGATCGCGCTCCAGCCGTCCGCGAGCACGTCGGCGCGCTCCCACTGGAAGGCGAAGGTCAGCGGCGCGGTGCCCGTCCAGCGGCCCGGGGAGGCCGTCAGGGTCGCGCCGTCCTCGCGGACGCCCGCCACGGACGGCGGCGCCATCTCGGCCGGCGGGGCGGGCGCGATGACCGCGGTGGCGGGCGAGTCGGCGCTGCGCGCGCCGTACGCGTTGGCGGCCTCGACGTGCAGGCGGATCGTCGCGCCGTGGTCGGCCGCGCCCGGCGTGTAGGTGTCCGCGGTGGCACCGGCGATCGCCGCGCAGGCGCCGCCGGCGGGGTTGCAGCGCTGCCACAGCAGGGCGAAGGCGAGCGGCGCCGTCCCGCGCCAGGTGCCGCGATCGCCGGTCAGGGCGATGCCGTCGCGCGCGACGCCGCGGACCGCCGGCCCCGGGTCCTGCGGCGCGGGCGCCGTGCCCTCGATGCGGGCGGTGAGCGCGGAGCGCGCCTCGACGCGGCCGCCCGCGTTCGAGCCGGTGACGCGGACGCGGACGCGGGACCCGATGTCGCGCGGGGCGAGCAGGTAGGTGGCCTCGTTCGCTCCGGCGACGTCCTCGCAGGCCGTCCCGTCGATCGCGCAGCGCTCCCAGGCGTAGGCGAGCGCGACGGGCGGGGAGCCGCCCCAGCTCCCGGTGGTCGCCGTCAGACCCTCGCCCTCGGCCGCCGCCCCCGCGAGGACCGGTGTGGCGGGCGCCGGCGGGATCGCCGCGACGGGAGCCGTGGGCGCGCTCTGCGCGTCGGCCGTGCCGTCCTCGTTGGTCGCCGTCACGCGCGAGCGGATGGTCCCCCCCACGTCGGCCGGCGTGAGCGCGTAGGTCGCCCGCGTGGCGCCGGCGATCGCGGCGCAGGCGTCGCCGGCGGCGTCGCAGCGCAGCCACTGCTGGCTGTAGCGCGGCGACAGCCCGCTCCACGTGCCGTTGCTCGTCGAGAGCGTCCGGCCGTCGGTCGCCACGCCCGACAGGACCGGCGGAGTGACGCTGCGCGGGGGCGCGGCGGGGGCGATCTGGCGGGTGGGCAGCGAGCCCTTCGTGGCGCTGCCGGCCGCGTTCGTGGCGGTGACGGCGAAGACCAGCGTCGCCCCGGCGTCGGCCTCGGTCAGGAGGTAGGTGCTCGCGGTGGCGCCGGGGATCTCGCTGCACGTCTCCCAGCAGCGGCGCCACGCGACGGCGTACTCGATCACCGGGGTCCCGTCGAACTGGTTCTTCGCGCCGGTGAGGACCTTGCCGGCGCGCGGCGTGCCGCTGATCGTCGGCGCGCCCGCGGGCGCCGGCGGGCGCGGCGCGACGGGCGCCGAGGGGCTTGAGCGCTGCGTCGCGGCGCCGTCCGGGTTGGTGGCGGTGACCTCGGCGCGGATGACGGTGGCGAGGTCGGCACCGGAGAGCCTGTAGGTCGCGGCGGTCTGGCCCGTCACCGGCGTGCAGGCGTCGGGCGCGAGAGCGTTGCAGCGCAGCCAGCGGTGGGCGTAGGTCAGGGGGTCGGCGCCGGTCCAGGCGCCGCGGTCCGCGGTCAGCGTGTCGCCGTCCCGGGCCGTGCCGGAGAGGGCCGGGGCGCGCGCCGGCACCGGCGGCGCCGGCGGGCCGATGGGCGCCGTCAGCCCGCTGTGGATGACGCTCTGCCCGGCCGCGTTCGTCGCCGTGACGCGGACCTGCAGCCGCCGGCCGAGGTCGCCGGCCGCGAGCCGGTAGGTCTGGGCGGCGGCGCCGGGCAAGACCGCGCAGGCCTGGCCGCGCTCGTCGCAGGCGAGCCACTGGTAGGCGAACTCGATCGGCTGCGTCCCCGCCCAGGCGCGCGGATCGGCGGTCAGCGTCTGCTCGCTGCGCGGGTAGCCGACGATGGTCGGCGCCGAAGTGTTGGCGGGCGGGAGGCCGGTGATCACCGGCGTCGGCGCGCTGATCGCCTGGCCCGCGCCGTCGGCGCTGATGACGTCGACCTCGACGCGCAGCGTGCTGCCGACGTCGGCCGCCTGCGGCGTGTAGGACTGCAGCGTCCTGCCGGTGATCGTCGTGCACAGCTGGCCGCGGGCGTCGCAGCGCTGCCACTGGTAGCGGACCGTGACCTCGGCGCCGGGCCACGTGCCCGGTGTGGCGTTGGCGGCGCCGCCCTCGCGGAACACGCCGGAGACGGTGGGCGGCGCGGTCGGGGTCAGCGTGGCGGCGGACGCCGGGCCGGGGGCGGCCAGCAGGAGCACCGCGGTGATCGCGGCGGCGGCGAGCGTCGCCCAGGGGCGAGCGGATGACGGCGAGCGCCTCACACCCGGGTTGTCGGCCGCAACGGCCTGGGCGTGAGCCTCAGACCACGATCAGGACGAGCACGATCAGCGCCAGCACCAGGAGGATCAGCAGCACGGCGGCGATCGTGCGCAGCCACGGCGAGTCCGTGGGCGGCCGTTCGGGGAGGCGCCGCGCGGGCGGCGGCGCCGGCGTCCGCTGCGGCCGCGGGCGGGGCGCGCCACGGCCAGGACGGCGCGCGGGCCGCGCGATGATCAGCGAGTCCTCGTCGTCATCGTCGAAGTCGAGATCGTCGTCGTCGTCGCGGGCCGCGTACGCCGCGACGCCCTCGTCCGTGTCGCCGCGCGCCCACAGCCCGGCTTGCGGCGTGTCGGCGGTGTCCGTGTCGCGGTCGAGCCGGGCGTCGGGGTCGGTGTCGTCCTCGGCGGTGTCGTCCCCGGCGGTGTCGTCCTCGTCGACGCGAGCGTCGCGGTCGGTGGCGTCCCCGGCGGTGGCGTCCTCGTCGACGCGAGCTTCGGGGTCGGTCGCGTCCCCGGCGGTGCCGTGGTCGACCTCGTCGTCGTCATCGTGGCCGAGGCGAGCGTCGGGGTCGGTCGCGCTCTCGGCGAAGTCCTCGGTCGCGGGATCGGGGGCCTCCGAGCGGGCCGCGCGCGAGTCGGTGCCCCCCGCGAGCCCGGTCCCGGCGTCGGCGGCCTCCCCCACGGTGGCGCCCGCCTCCGGACGGCCCTCGGTCTCGACACCGTCCTCCTCGGCCGCCGAAGGCTCGGCGTCGGCTCTGGCCCCGAGGTCGTCCGTCCCGGCCGCCCCCTCGACGTCGTCCTCGGCGACCACGGGCTCGACGGTGGCCGCCGCCGCCGCGGGCTCCGCCGTCCGGGGCTCGGGCTCCGCGCCGCCGTCATCGTCGTCCCAGCCGCGACGCATCGCGGCGATCGGCTGCGCGGTCGCGGACGGCGCCGGCACGGGATGCTCCGCGGCGGGCTCAGCCTCGTCGGGGATGTCGTCGGTGTCCTCCCACGGCGCGGGGTCGTCGGCGGCCGGAGCGGTCCACGTGCGCGACTCCGCGGGGGAGCGCAGCGGCACGGCGGCCGTGGTCGCGGTCGGCTCCGCGCGGGCGGCTTCGAGCTCCCGGCGCGCAGTGGCGAGCTCCTCGCGCGCCGCGGCGACGTCCGCGCGGGCCGCAGCGAGCTGATCCTGCCGACCGGCGGCCTCGTCGCGCGCCTCCTCGAGCGCCCGCTGGGCGGCGGCGGCCTCCTCGCGGGCACCGGCGAGCTCCTCTTGGACCGCGCGCTGGGCGGCGGCGGCCTCCTCGCGCGCGGCGGCCACGGCGGCCTCGGCCCGCTGCCCCGCGGCGTCGACCTCCTTGCGCAGCTGCACCGCCTCGTCGCGGGCGGCCTCGGCGGCGTGGCGCTGGAAGTCGGCCTCCTCGGCGGCGCGGCGCAGCGGCGCGATCTCGGTGCGCAGGCGCTCCGCCTCGGCGCGGTCCGCGGCGGCCTGGCGCCGCGCGGCGGCGAGCTCGAGCCGCGCGAGCTCGGCCTCGGTGGGCTCGCCGCGCTCGGGGACCGTGAAGGCCGGGGCGGCGCCGTCGGGCGCCGGCAGCATGATCACCAGGCTCGGGCCGACCTCCAGCTCGGCCGACGCGATGGGCCGGCCCGCCCAGTAGAACTCCGCCCGCCACAGCTCGGGGTCGACGTCCGCGCGAGCGTCCCCCGTGGTGCCGGCGGGCGTGAGGCGGTGCGCCGAGCCCGCCGCATGGACGACCAGCGAGGCTGGGCCGAGCCGGCGGCGCCGGCCCGCGCGCCAGCGGCCGGCCACCTCGAGCACCGGGGCGCCTTCGACCCAGCCGAACCGCTCGAGCTCGAAGCTGACGCCCGCCCGCGCCACGGGCTAGCGACCGTAAGGCGGGCCGGAGGAGGGGCCGCGGTACCCGCCGCCCGCGCCGGGATGAGGACCGGAACCGCGCTGCGAGCCGCCCGCGCCGGAATGGGGACCGGGCTGGCCGCCGGCGCCGCGCGGACCTGCCGCGGCGCGGGCCGCCGGGTCGTAGCCCGCCCGCTGCGCCCCGGGGCCGCGGTAGTCGCCGCCGGGCGGCGGGGGCACCGCGGCCGGGTGCGGGCGCACGGCGGCGGGCTGCGCCGGGACCTGAGGCGCGAGGCGCTCGGTCTCGGCCGCGGCAGCCGCGTCGTCGTCGTCCGCGCCCCCGCCATGCCGGGCGTCGACCGCCGCCACGCGCTGGCGGGGGTCGCGCCCCTCCACCGTGAAGGCGAGCTTGACCCGCGAGAAGCTGAGCAGCGCGCCCGCGGCCATCAGCAGCGCCGCCGCCAGGGCGAGCCACGCGCCGGAATCCGTGTCGCCGTCGCCCACCACCGGCGGGGGGTCGATGATCTGCGAGCCGACGACGATCACCGCGGCGACCGCCAGCGGCCCCAGCCAGCGGCGGTCCAGCCGCGCGATCTCCGGCGCGATCAGCCCCGCGGCGGCCGCCAGGCCGCCGAGCGCGATCGCGGCCAGCACGAGATCCAGCGCCTCGAAGGACTGCCAGGCGTTCGCGCCCGGCGAGTACCAGTCGAGGAACAGCGAGACGAGCAGCAGCACGGCGCCGAGCGCCACGACCAGCGGTCCAGCTTCGATCCTGCGCCCCATGTGTTCTCGTGCCTCGCTTCCGGATCGCGGGTGACGCGTGGGCACAACGCTATTCAGGGGGTCGGACGGCTCCCGGGGCCACGCGCACGGCCGTCGCCACCGCCGGGCCGACGAGCAGCGCGAACGCCACCGTGCCGACCCCGACGGTCCCGCCGAGCACCGCGCCCGCGACGAGCGCGCTGAGCTCGATCCCCGCCCGCAGGAGCGCCAGCGGGCGCCCGGTGACCCGGTGCAGCCCGGTCATCAGGCCGTCGCGCGGCCCGGGGCCGAGCGCCGCCCCGAGGTAGAAGCCGCTGCCCACCCCCACCAGCGCGATCCCGCCGAGCACCTCCAGCGCCCGCACGCCGAGCGGCGCGGGCCCCACCACGGAGAGCGTCACGTCGATGACCAGGCCGATCCCGGCCGCGTTGGCGATCGTGCCCAGCCCCGGCCGCTCGCCCATCGGCAGCCACACGAAGAGGATCGCGAAGCTGCTGGCGATCGTCGCCGTGCCGATGGTCAGCGGCGTGTGCTCCGAGACGCCCTCCGCGAACACCGTCCAGGGAGAGTTCCCCAGCTGCGAGTTGACCACGAGCCCCTCGCCGATCCCGAACAGCGTCAGCCCGAAGATCAGCCGCGCGAGCCGCGCCGGCCCGGGGCGCCAGCGCGAGAGCGGCGGGGCCGCCGAAGCGGCCGCCACCGCGCCGCCGTCGGCGACGGCCGCGGCAGGCGACCCCGGCCGCGCGGCGGCGGAGCGACGTGTCGGAAGCAGGCGCAGGCGGACG
>DASVQH010000034.1:0-6174 GCA_036389195.1 Solirubrobacteraceae bacterium | reverse complement strand
GCCCTCGCCGATCCCCGCCAGCGCGGCGGCCTCGCGCAGATCCGCGGACGGCCCCAGCACGGCCACCGCCGCCGCCAGGCAGGCGGCGGCGGGGGAGATCCGCCGCACGCGCGCCGCGGCGCTCCGGCGCACGCCGGCCGGGCCCAGCGCGCGGACGCGGTCGCGGCCGGCGTCGTCGGGGCGGACGCCCTCGGCGGCCAGGCCGGCGAGCAGCTCGCCGAGCAGGAACGGGTTGCCGCCGGTCGCCTCGACGCAAGCCGCGACGAACGCCGGTGCGGCCTGTGCGAAGGCCCGCTCGACGAGCGCACCCGCTGCCGTCGGGCTGAGCGGCTGGGGGCGCAGGACCGCGGCCGCGCCGTCGGCGAGCGCCTCGAGCAGCGGGTCGGGCTCCGGGCGGGCGCCCGCGAGGACCAGCACGGCGAGCCCGTCGAGCCGGCGCCCCAGGAAGTCGAGGAAGCGCAGCGACGGCTCGTCGGCCCAGTGGACGTCGTCGGCGACGAGCGCCAGCGGCGCCTGCTCGGCGAGGGTGGCCAGGAGCCAGTAGAGCCCGTGCAGCGTCGCGAACGACGCGTCGGTGAGCGCCGGGCCGGCCGGCGCGACCGCGCCGCCGAGCAGCGGCGCCGCCCCCGCGGCGGGACCGGCGAGCAGCTCCGCGCGGCGCTCCGCGCCCAGGGCGAGCAGCAGCGGGTCGACGAGCTGGCGGACCACGCCGAACGCGAACTCGCGCTCGATCTCCGAGCCGCGCGCCCGGCACACCGTCAACCCCGCCTCGGCGGCCAGCTCGCGGCCCTGCTGCAGCAGCCGGGTCTTGCCGACCCCGGCGTGCCCGGTCACCACGGCCAAAGCGCCGCGGCGCTCCAGCGCGCCGCCCACCAGCCCCTCGATGCGCGCGAGCTCGTCCTCGCGCTCCAGCAGCGGCGGTGCGGTCTCCAGCACGCTGGAGAACCTACCCGCGAGTACCGTGCCGGGGGAAGAGGCCCCCGGCACGGCTACCGGGTTTCGCCCGGCCCGACCTCGCTGGCGCTCGTCGTCTGGGCGACGTTACTTCGCGATCTTCAGAAACGCCTCGTAGCGGCGCTTCTCGCGCTGGGCGGTCCGCATCTCCTCGGAGTCCTCTTCCGCGTTGTTGCAGGCCTCCTCGGCGCGGCGCACCCGGTCCTGCAGGTCGCTGGTGTTGAGCTGGTCCTTCTCGAACACCTCGTCGACCAGCACGAGCGCGTGCGTTCCCGCGACCTGCAGGTAGCCCTCGCCCTGCGCGAACGACACCACGTCGGACTCCGACTTGAAGAGCCGCAGCTCGGTCGGCTCGAGCAGCGCGAGCAGCGGCTGGTGGTTGGCCAGCACGCCGATCGAGCCCACCGCGGTGCGCGTCGAGAGCATCTCGACCTCGTCGTTGAAGACCTCCCCGTCGGGGGAGAGGATCTCGACCGTGAACGGCGTGCGGGCCATCCGCTAGTCCTTGCTCTTCTTGGCCGCCTCGACCACGTCGTCGATCGAGCCCTTGAGGAAGAACGCGGACTCCGGGAGGTCGTCGTGCTTGCCCTCCAGGACCTCCTTGAACGAGCGCACCGTCTCGGCGATCGGCACGTAGACGCCCGGCGTCCCCGTGAACTGCTCGGCGACGAAGAACGGCTGCGACAGGAAGCGCTCGATCTTGCGCGCGCGCTGCACGAGCACCTTGTCCTCGTCGGAGAGCTCGTCGATGCCGAGGATGGCGATGATGTCCTGGAGCTCGCGGTAGCGCTGCAGGACCTCCTTGACCTCGTTGGCGACGTTGAAGTGCTCCTCGCCGAGGATCTCGGGCTTGAGGATCGTCGACGTCGAGTCCAGCGGGTCGACCGCGGGGTAGATGCCCTTCTCGGAGATCGCCCGCGACAGCGTCGTGGTCGCGTTGAGGTGGGCGAACACCGACGCGGGCGCCGGGTCGGTGAGGTCGTCGGCCGGGACGTAGATCGCCTGGATCGACGTGACCGAGCCCTTGCGCGTCGAGGTGATGCGCTCCTGCAGCTGGCCCATCTCGGACTCCAGCGTCGGCTGGTAGCCGACCTGCGAGGGCATGCGGCCCAGCAGCGCGGAGACCTCGGAGCCGGCCTGCACGAAGCGGAAGATGTTGTCGATGAAGAGGAGCACGTCCTGGCCCTCCTCGTCGCGGAAGTACTCCGCCATGGTCAGGCCCGAGAGCGCGACGCGCATGCGCGCGCCGGGCGGCTCGTTCATCTGGCCGAAGACGAGCATCGTCTTGTCGATGACGCCCGACTCGCTCATCTCGAGCCAGAGGTCGTTGCCCTCGCGCGAGCGCTCCCCCACGCCCACGAAGGCCGACAGGCCGCCGTGCTCCTGCGCGAGGTTGTGGATGAGCTCCTGGATGATGACCGTCTTGCCGACGCCCGCGCCGCCGAACAGGCCGACCTTGCCGCCCTTGGCGTAGGGCGCGAGGAGGTCGATGACCTTGATGCCGGTCTCGAACATCTCGTTGGTCGGCGTCAGGTTCTCGACCGTCGGCGCGTCGCGGTGGATCGGCCAGCGCTCGACGTCGTCCTCGAGCTCGCCCTTCTGATCGATCGTCTCGCCCAGCAGGTTGAAGATCCGGCCCAGCGTCGCCTTGCCGACCGGGACCGTGATCGGCGCGCCGGTGTCGATGACCTCCATGCCGCGTGCGAGGCCGTCGGTCGTGTCCATGGCGACCGCGCGGACGCGGTCGTCGCCGAGGTGCTGCTGGACCTCGAGCACGAGGTTGCCGACCTCGCCGCCGGAGATGCCCTCCTCCTCGCCGGCCGGCGTGTCGCGCTCGATGATCAGCGCGGTGTTGATCTCGGGCAGCTCGTCGGGGAACACGGCCTCGATCACGACGCCCTGGATCTCCTCGATCCGGCCCGTGTTGCGGCCCTTCTCCTCGGTCTGCTCGGTTCGCTCTTCGGTGGTAGCCACGTTCGTTTCTCCCTAGGTCAAAGACTCGGCGCCGGCCACGACTTCCATGATCTCCTGCGTGATGGCCGCCTGGCGCTCGCGGTTCATCTGCAGGGTGAGGTCCTTGATGAGGTCCGACGCGTTCTCGGAGGCGTTGCGCATCGCCGTCATGCGCGCGCCGTGCTCGGACGCGGTGGACTCCAGCAGCGCCCGGTAGATCGAGATCTGCACGTACTCCGGGACGAGGCGCTGAAGGATCGCCTCGGGCTCGGGCTCGTACTCGACCAGCGCGGTGTGGCCGGAGTCCGACTTCTCCTCCTCGGTCTCCTCGCCGGCCGCCCGGTCGTCCTCGAAGATCGAGGCCTCCTGCAGCGGCAGCAGCGTCTCGCGCGTGACCTCCTGGGTCAGCGCCGACACGTAGCCGTTGTAGAAGACCTCGACGCGGTCGAGGTCGCCGTCGATGAACGCGGAGGTGAGGTCGTTGGCGATCTCGCGCGCGTTGGCGTAGGCGGGGCGGTCGGTGAAGCCCGTGTACTGGCCCTCGACCTCCTTCTTGCGGAAGGTCAGCGACGAGACGCCGCGGCGCCCGGACGCGTAGTAGACGACCTTCTTGCCCTCGGCCTCGAACTCCGCGCCGGCGCGGACGCCGGCACGGATGATCTGCGAGTTGAAGGCGCCCGCCAGGCCGCGGTCCCCGGTCACGAGCATGATGCCGACCGTCGAGACGTTCTCGCGATCGTCGAGCACCGGGACGCCGGAGATGTTGCCGGCGGCCTCGGCCGCCTGGCGCGTCATCCGCCGGATCGCCCGGGCGTACGGACGCAGGGCGGAGATGCGCTGCTCGGCCCGGCGCAGGCGCGCGGCGGCGACCATCTCCATCGCGCGCGTGATCTTCTGGATGTTCTTGACCGAGCCGATCCGGCCCTTGACGCCCTTGTCCGCCATCGGCTAGCCGCGCGCTCCTGCGGCGATCGCGCGCTCGGCGTCGGACTGGTCGTCGTCGTCGCGGTCGTCGTCGCCGGAGTCGTCGTCGTCCTCGGAGCGGTCGTCCGTGCGGGCGCCGCCGTTGTCGCGCTTGGAGACCGGGACCTCCTCGTCGAGCGGCATGCCCTCCTCGTCGAGGTCGTAGCCGAAGTCGGAGGCGAACTCCTCGATCGCGCTCGCGAGCGCCTTCTGGGTCTCGTCGGACCAGTCGCCGTCGCGGAGCTTCTCCAGCGTCTCGCCGGCCGAGGAGTGCAGGCGCTCGACGAGCCCCTCGTTGAACTCCTCGACGCGGTCGGCGTCGATGCGGTCCAGGTAGCCGTTGGTGGCGCCGTAGATCACGGCGACCTGGTCCTCGATCGCCATCGGCTGGCGCTCGCCCTGGTTGAGCGTCTTGACGAGGCGCTCGCCGCGGGCCAGCGTCTGCTGGGTGTCCTTGTCGAGGTCGGAGCCGAACTGCGCGAACGCCTCGAGGTCGCGGTACTGGGAGAGGTCGAGCTTGAGCTTGCCCGCCACCTTGCGCATCGGCGTGACCTGCGCCGAGCCGCCCACGCGCGACACCGAGATGCCGACGTTGATGGCCGGGCGCACGCCCGAGAAGAACAGCTTGGGCTCGAGGAAGATCTGCCCGTCGGTGATAGAGATGACGTTCGTCGGGATGTAGGCCGACACGTCGCCGGCCTGCGTCTCGATGATCGGCAGCGCGGTCAGCGAGCCGCCGCCGAGGTCGTCGTTGAGCTTGACCGCGCGCTCGAGCAGGCGGGAGTGCAGGTAGAAGACGTCGCCCGGGTACGCCTCGCGGCCCGGCGGGCGGCGCAGGAGCAGCGACATCTGCCGGTACGCGTACGCGTGCTTGGTCAGGTCGTCGTAGATGCAGAGGGCGTGGCCGCCCTTGTAGAGGAAGTACTCGGCCATCGCGCAGCCCGCGTAGGGGGCGATGTACTTGATCGGCGCGGCCTCGTCGGCGGCGGCGGCGACGATGATGCAGCTGTCGAGCGCGCCGGCGTCCTCCAGCGTCTTGGCCAGGCCGACCACCGTGGCCATGCGCTGGCCGATCGCCACGTAGATCGAGACGACGCCCGAGTCCTTGTTGTTGATGATCGTGTCGATCGCGATCGCCGATTTGCCCGTCTGGCGGTCGCCGATGATCAGCTCGCGCTGGCCGCGGCCGATCGGGATCATCGAGTCGATGGCCTTCAGGCCGGTCTGCATCGGCTCCTTGACCGGCTGGCGCTGGACGACGCCCGGGGCCTTGAACTCGGCCGGCCGGGTCTCGGAGGACTCGATGTCGCCCTTGCCGTCGAGCGGGTTGCCGAGCGGGTCGACGATGCGGCCGAGCAGGCCCTCGCCGACGGGGATCTCCAGGAGCTTGCCCGTCCGCTTGACGGTGTCGCCCTCCTTGATGTGACCCCACTCGCCGAACAGCACGGCGCCGACGTTGTCGGACTCGAGGTTGAGCGCGAGCCCCGTGACGTCATGCGGGAACTCGAGCAGCTCGAGCGCCAGGCAGTTCTCGAGGCCGTGGAGGCGGGCGATGCCGTCGGCCACGGAGAGGACCGTGCCGACCTCGGTCAGGTCGGCCTGGCCCTCGTCGAGCCCCTCGATGCGGCTCTTGAGGATGGAGGTGATCTCGTCGGGCTTGATCTGCATTGAAGTCGGCTCCTAGGTGGCCCTGGCCACGGTTCTGCGAAGTTGGTCGAGGCGGCTGCGGATGGAGGCGTCGATGATCGAGTTACCGACGCGGACGACGATGCCGCCGATGAGATCGGGCTCCACCGACGAGGACAGCTGGACCTTGCGGCCCGTCTGCTCCCCGATCCGGTCGCCGATGTGGCGGACGGTCTCCTCGTCGAGCTCGACCGCCGAGGTGACCGAGACCGGGAGGAGGTCGTTCTCGCGCTCCCACAGACCATCGTAGGACCGGCGGATCCGCATCAGCGCCGGCATCCGGTGCTTCTCGATCAGCAGCTCCAGGAAGTTGACGATGATCGGGTCGGCGTCGGTGATCGCCTTGTGCAGCCCGTCCTTCTTCTCGTCCGGCGAGAAGTACGGCGAGAAGAAGAAGACCTGCAGCTCGTGCTCCTCGGCGATCGCGTCGGCGATCTCACCGAGCGCGTCGCGGACCTCGTCGAGCTTGTCGCTCTCCTTGGCGACCTCGAAGAGCGAGCGGGCGTAGACCGTGGCGATCTCCTCCACCGTGCGCCTCCTACCGCTCGTTCCCGGACGACAGGGCGGCGAAGTCGAGCTCGGACAGCGCGTCCTCGACGAGGCGGCGCTGGTCGTCGC
>DASVQH010000033.1:0-2412 GCA_036389195.1 Solirubrobacteraceae bacterium | reverse complement strand
GCACGACCGGTTCGGGAACGGCAACGCCGAGCCGCTCCCGCCCGGGTGAGGGGGTGAGGGGTCTCGCCCGGCCCGGCGTCACGCGCCGCGACACGGCGCTGCTGATGGGCGGCGCCGCGCTCGCGCTCTCCTTCACGCCGTCGCTGGTCGCGCGCCGGCGCGGCGACCAGATCCGCATCTCGGCGCTCGCCGCCGTCCTCGGCGCGGCGGCGGGAACCGCGGGCGAGGTCGCGGTGGTGCGGCTGGCCGGCCGGCTGGAGGGCGGGGAGCCGGCCGCGCGGACGCTGCTGGCGGCGGGCGCGCTGGTCTCCTCCGGGCTGCGCCTGCCCGCCCACCGGTCGTCGGGGATCGCGCTCGCCGGCAGCGGCGCGATCGTCGCCGGCGCCGCGGCCGTGCTCGGCGCGGTCGCGCCGGTGCGCAGCCGCAGCCGGCTGCGCGACCCGTGGGTGGCCGCCGCGGCCGCGGTCCTCGCCACCGGCGCGGCGCTCGGGGCGCGCGCCGCCCAGAAGCGCCCGCCGCGCGCGCGGCTCACCGAATGGCCCGACGGCTACCCGGAGGGGACGTCCGGCGGCGACGGGTCGCTGCTGCCGCGCGAGAAGCTCGACTTCGAGGGGCGGCGCTTCCTCGGCACGACGCTGCGGGCCGAGCGCATCGAGGCGCTGCGCGGGGCGCCCGCGCGCGCGCCGATCCGCGTCTTCGCCGGCGTGGGCTCCGCGCCCACCGTGGAGGAGCGCTGCGCGCTCGCCGTGGCCGAGCTCGAGCGGCTCGGCGCGTTCGATCGCCCGCGCGTCGTCGTCTGGTCGGCCACCCTGCGCGGCTACGTCAACCCCGTCCCGATGCAGGCGGAGGAGCTCTTCGGGCGCGGCGACGTGGCCGGCGTCTGCGTCCAGTTCTGGGACCGCCCGACGCCGCTGATGCCGCTGAAGGTGCGGATCGCCGCGCACACGCACGCCGAGCTGCTGCGGCGCCTGGCCGAGCGGGTCGGCCCCGACGGCCCGGAGATCGTCGTCTACGGCGAGTCGCTCGGCGCGTGGGCGTCGCAGAACGTGTTCCGCCGCGAGGGCGTGCGCGCGCTCGACGGGCTTCGCGTCGGCCGTGCGCTGTGGGCGGGAACGCCGTTCTTCAGCCGCCTGCCGCGGCTGATGGCCCGCGGGAAGGTCCCCAGCGACGACCGCGTCGGCCTGCTCAACACGCGCGAGCTGCTCGCCGCCGACCCCGCCGACGCCGCCCGCCTGCGCTTCCTGTTCCTCCAGCGCCGCGCCGATCCGGTCGTCCTGTTCAGCGGCCTGGAGCTGATCTGGCGGCGCCCGGACTGGCTGCCCGACGCCCCGTTCCGGCCCGACGGCGTCCCGCGCGCGCAGCGCTGGATCCCCGGCATCACCTTCCTGCAGGTCGCCGTCGACCTGATGCGCGCGACCCGCTGGACCTCCGACGTCCCGCGTGCCGCGGCGCACGACTACCGCGTCGAGCTGCCGCTGGCCGTCAACACCGCGTTCGGGCACCACCTCCCGCGCGCGGAGGCCGTCCGGCTCGCCGACGAGCTGATCGCCATGGAGGTGGAGCGCGCCGGGCGGCTGAAGGCGCTGCGGCGCGGTCAGCCCCGCGAGCGCGCCCGGTAGGCGCGCGCCTTCTCGCGCGAGCCGCAGACCCGCACGGAGCACCACCGGCTGGCCTGGTTGCGCGAGTGGTCGTAGAACGCCCAGCCGCAGTCGTGACCCGCGCAGAGCTTCATCCGCCCCCACACGCCCGCGGCCTGGGCCTCGTGGATGAGCGCCAGCACCAGGCCCAGGGCACCGGCGACGTCCGCCGAAGCCGGGATCGGCTCGACCGTTCCGGAGCCGGCGATCGCGACGCCGGCGCCCAATCCCCGCGCGGCTCCGCGCAGCGCGTCCACGCGCTCGTCGCCGTCTCCGTGGCCGGCGAGCAGCGCCCGCAGCCCGTCGCGCACCGTGACCGCGCGCGCGTGGTCCGCGCCGCTCACCGTCGCGCCCGGGCCGATCAGCCCGCGCCCGCGCAGCCACTCCGCGAGCCCGCCGGGCTCGGCGAGGACGTCGCGGCCCCGCCGGGCGGGGTCGGGATCGAGGTCCCAGAAGGTGTTCAGGAAGGCCTGGACGAGCGCGAGCCGCCCGGGCGCGGCCGCGCGGCCGCCGGACTGCGGCCCCGGCGCGTAGGAGATCACGAGCCGCCGCACGCGCGCGGGATGCGGACCACCGGCTCCTTGTCGAAGGACAGCTCGCCCGGTCGCTGCACGATCTTGCACCACGTGTAGCGGCCCTGGTCGAAGTCGACGCGGGCGCGGAACGGGTGGCCGATGATCGAGCCCGTCGTCTGCTCGCTGCGGGCCACCGAGTCGAGGACCGCGAGGCACTCCATCGTCGCCCGCCCGATCGAGAGATCGTCCTGGGGCGGGCG
>DASVQH010000032.1:0-2408 GCA_036389195.1 Solirubrobacteraceae bacterium | reverse complement strand
GGTGGTTCGCCTGGCCCGAGAGGTCGGCCGAGAGGCTGTAGTCCGTGCCGTCCTGCTTGAAGGCGTCGTTGCGCAGGTAGCACCACAGCACGGTGAACATCCCGAGCTTGTGGGCCTCCTCGAAGGCGCGCGCGATCTCCGTGATCTGGCGCGTCGACTGGTCTGAGCCGAAGTAGATCGTCGCGCCGACGCCGACCGCGCCCATGTCCCACGCGCGCCGCACGGAGGCGAACTCGACCTGGTCGAACTTGTTCGGGTACGTCAGCAGCTCGTTGTGGTTGAGCTTGACGATGAAGGGGAACTTGTGCGCGTACTTGCGCGACACCGCGCCGAGCACGCCCACCGTCGAGGCCACCGCGTTGCAGCCGCCCTCGATCGCCAGCCGCACGATGTTCTCGGGGTCGAAGTAGATCGGGTTGGGGGCGAAGCTCGCGCCCGCCGAGTGCTCGATGCCCTGGTCCACCGGCAGGATCGAGACGTGGCCCGTGCCGGCCAGGCGCCCGGAGTGCAGCAGCCACTGCAGGTTGCGCAGCGTGCCCGTCGTGCGGTCGGAGTCCACCCATACGCGATCGACGAAGTCTGGACCCGGGAGATGAAGGGCGTCGGCGGCGATCGTCTCGCAGCGGTGGTTGAGCAGGCTGTCGGCGTCCTCGCCCAGGAGCTCCTCAAGGCGCGTGGTCGTCAGTTCGGCGGCGGTGGTCATGACCACCCATTATGACGCCCCCGTTGCGGGTACGCTTCCGGCCTTCACCGTGGAGACGAACTTCACCGAACCGAACTTCACGGTCGGCGTCGAGGAGGAGCTGATGATCCTCGACGCCGAGTCGTACGCGCTCTCGAACTCGATCGAAGAGCTGCTCGAGGAATCGGGCAGCGGCGAGATCAAGCCCGAGCTCCACGAATCCGTGCTCGAGATCGCCACCCAGCCGTGCGCGACGGTGGCCGAGGCGAGCGCCCAGCTCACCGGCCTGCGCCAGCAGGTGCGCGAGACCGCGCACGCCCGCGGCCTGTGCATCGGCTCGGCCGGGACCCACCCGTTCTCCAAGTGGGAGGACCAGCGGATCAGCGCCCGCCCGCGCTACCGCGACCTCATCGACGCCCTGCGCTTCGTCGCCCGCCAGGAGATCATCTTCGGCCTGCATGTCCACGTCGGCGTGGAGGGCGCCGACCGGGCGATCCACGTCGCCAACGGCATGCGCGTCCACGTGCCGATCCTCGGGGCGCTGACCGCCAACTCGCCGTTCTGGCGCGGGGACGCGACCGGGCTGGCCTCGACGCGGATGCCGATCTTCCGCGCGTTCCCACGCGTGGGGATCCCGCCGTTCTACGACGGCTGGGCGGACTTCGAGCGCCGCATCGGGTTCATGGTCGACGCCGGCGTGATCGAGGACTACACCTACCTCTGGTACGACATCCGCCCCCACCCGAACTTCGGCACCGTGGAGATCCGGGCGATGGACGCGCAGACGCGGGTGGAGCACACGGTGGCGATCACCGCGCTGATCCAGGCGATGGTCCGGGAGCTGGCCCTGCACCACGACGAGGGCGGGGAGCTCGGCGACTACCCGTACGAGATGCTCGACGAGAACAAGTGGCTGGCCGCGCGCCACGGCCTCGACGGCGAGCTGGTGGACCTGCCCTCGCGCGAGATGGTGCCCACGAAGACGCTGGCCAAGCGGCTCTACGATCGCCTGCGCGAGCACGCGCAGGATCTCGGCGCCGAGAACGAGTTCGACGGTCTCACGGACATCCTGGAGCGCGGCAACGGCGCGGCGCGCCAGAAGGTGGTCTACGAGGCCAACCACGACCTGGTCGAGGTGGTGCGCGAGATCGTGGCCGCCACCTCGCCCTGAGGCCGCCGCCGCGGGCCATGGCCGCCGGCGACACGCGCATCCGTCTCTGCGGCCGGCTCGAGGTGCTCTGGAACGGCGCGCGCGTGGAGTCGTCGCTGCGCGGGCGCCAGGGGCGGCTCCTGTTCGCCTACCTGGTGCTGCACCGCCACCGCCCGGTGCGCCGCGACGAGCTGGTCGCCGCGGTGTGGCCCGACGAGGCGGCCGCGGGCGCCGAGGCGTCGCTGGCGCCGCTGCTGTCGCGGCTGCGGCGCACCGTCGGGACCGAGCACCTGGAGGGCCGCGGCGAGCTGACGCTCGTGCTGCCCGCCGGAGGGTGGGTCGACGTCGAGGCGCTCGCCGCCGCCGTGGAGCGCGCGCGAGCGGCGGTCGGCGCCGGCGACTGGGCGGCGGGCGCGAGCGCGGCCGGCGAGGCGCTGGCCATCGCCGAGCAGGGGCTGCTGCCCGGCCTGGAGGCGCCGTGGATCGACGAGTTGCGCCGCCAGCACGAGGAGGTGCGCGTCGAGATCCTCGAGCTCGTCGCCCGCGCGGGCGCGGGCGCGGGCGCGGGCGGCGCGG